>CAZYBA010000199.1:0-6300 GCA_964646105.1 uncultured Armatimonadia bacterium | reverse complement strand
CTTCTTGCTGTTGGCCGCGATCACCTCGTTGATGACACCCATTGACGGCAGGATCATGATGTAGACCGCCGGATGCGAGTAGAACCAGAAGAGGTGTTGGAACAGGACCGGATCGCCACCCAACTCGGGGCTGAAAATCCCGAACCCGAGGCAGCGCTCCACAACGACCAAGGCCAATGTAATCGCCACAACCGGGGTGCCCAGCATGATGATCACGCTGGTCGCGTACAAATGGAGGAGAAGCCGGCGACAAACGCCGCCATGATCGTCAGCGCGACATTGGAATTCGAATACACCGACGAAAACGGCGTGTAGAACGTCCACCCGGTGTCGACGCCGCCCCCGATGATTGCCGCCAGCCCCATGCCGAGCGCCGCCAGGTAAACGTACAAGGACAGCAGGTTCAGCCTCGGAAACGCGAGGTCGCGGGCTCCGATCATGATCGGAAGGAAGAAGTTGCCCAATACCGCCGGAATGGCCGGAATCAGGAAGAAGAAAATCATGATGACGCCGTGGGCGGTGAAGACCTTGTTGTAGGCGTCATTGGTCAGGAACTGACCCTTGGGAACGGTCAATTCGGCACGGATCATTCCCGCAGCGAGACCGCCAAGCAGGAACGCAACCGAGACCGCCACCAAGTACATCATCGCGATGCGCTTGTGGTCTCCCGTCAAAATCCACGACTTGATCGTGTTCGCCACGTTCAAGTAGTCGACCGCCTGCTTCTTCTCCTCCGCGGAGCCGTCCGGTTTGAAGGCTGCCACGCTCATTGGTACTGCTCTCCTCCGTACATGTAACGCCACTGCTGATTATCGGTGCTTGCCGCAGGCGCATTCGGGTTCGGCAAACCACCATTCACTTCTTCCGTCGTCCCGAGAGCCTTGATGTAAGCGATCAAGGAAACGACATCCGACTCGCTCATACTGCCCCGGTAGGAAGGCATGCCCTGATCCCAGCCCTCGAGTGGATTGTCCGCGGGATACAAGATCGCATTGCGCAGATAACCATCGTCGGCCTTGACCACACGTCCACCCTTCAACTGCCGCATCTTGCCGTAAAGGCCCGTCAAAGGCGGCCCCATCCGCTTGGCAACCCCTTCCGCACCGTGGCACGACGCACACTGGTACTTCTGGAACAACGCTGCACCTTGCTGGGCGAGGCTCAGCCCGCCCGTCGGCGCCTTGATACCGCCGGCGTAGACAGGCTTCCCGCCGCCGCCCGCCTGCCAACGATCAAACTCGTCACGCGGCATGACGTAAACCCAGCCACCCATCTCCGAATGCTGCGTTCCGCAGTAGACGTTGCAGAAAAGGTGATACTTGCCGACACGGTTGGGGGTCACCCACATCGTCGTGTAGCGTCCGGGCTCAACGTGCCGTTGCAATCGGAACTCCGGAACATAAAACGCATGGATAACGTCTTGGCTGATCATCGTCAGCTTGACCGGTTGGTCAACCGGAATGTGCAGTTCATTGTTCTCGCGCACACCATTGGAATGCTGCGAGTGCCACATCCACTGCTTCCCGATCACGAAGATCTCACGGGCGTTCTGCGGGGGCCGGTAGACCTCGGCGAAAAGCTTCGACGACCACACAAACACCCCGAGACCGAGAACCAAAGCCGGCAACGTCCAGGTCATTTCCAGCAGCGTGTTGTGGGTTTGAGGTCGCGAACGGTCCACGCGCCGACCCCGTCGATACCGGTTGGCAAGAACCACGATCAAGACAGCCACCACCGCCGTGAAAAAGACGGTCAAACCGTTCAAAACCCAGAACAGCTTGTCAACCTCGACCGCATGGGTCGAGGCAGCCGGCGGAATCATATTCCACTCGTTCATGCGTCGTTACTTATCCCCATTCGCAACCGCCGCCCGCGAGCGCGAACGACGTTCATTTCTCAGCGAAATAGCCATGAAAGATCCCAACATCAACACTGTCGCCGTTCCGAACACCTGGAGTAGACGGAAGACCGCAAGCCCATACTTATTGCGGGACGGATCGTAGTGGTAGCACATCAGCAACAACTGATCGGCTACCGAACCAATGCGACCCTTGCCCGCCTCCGTCATCGCCAATGTCACGTCCTTGCCGGGGTAAACAACCCCGAACAAGTAACGCGACAGACGACCGTCCGGAGTCGCCACCATAGTCACCGTCGGATGCGCATACTGATCGCGAGCTGAGTCGTAAACATATACATATCCCGCCGCATTGGCCACTCTCCGAATATCGCTCTCGTCACCGGTCAGGAAATGCCACCCTTTGTCCGCCCCCGGAATGCCGAGCTCGCTCAGGTAACGCTCCTTGGTTGCCTTCGCCAAGGCCTCGCGCTCCTTCGGATTGATGCTGATCACCACCACATCGAAGTCGCGTCCGACACGCCACTTCAGCGCCGGATCGTGCATCGCCTCCACTATCCCGTGGAGCATCATCGCGCACGTGTTCTTGCACTGATAGAACGGCATCACCAACCAAACCGGACGTTTGCCGAAGAAACTACCGAGCTTGACCGAGCCACCCTCTTCGTCCCGAAACATCGTCTCGAGCGGGAGACGACTGTCGAGGCGTTGATCCACCTTGACATCGCGCGCCGCGTTGATTCCCGATTCGAAGGTCGGACGACCACCCGGCTGCGGGCCTTGGCTCACTCCTTGGGCGTGCACAACCGCCGAGACCGTCCAAAGCAGGGCGGCCACAACGGCTGGCAGACATCGGGAGCGAAAGAACATGACGGTCAGTGTGCCCCCTGGGCGTGTCCTGAACCCTCGGACTCGGCCTTGCCGAAATCACCGCTTCCAGGGAACGAGTGCTTCTCAGCAACCGGGGCGACATCCGCGTCGGTCACACCCGAAATACCCTTTGCGGCGGCCGACGCCTTCGCCTTCGCCAACGAACCCGCGTACGCGTCCTCGGCCTTCAAGTACATCGACATTTCGTCCTTGGGGAAAGACTGCAACTGGGGATGCGGAGGCAACTTGCGCTCCGTTTCCCAACGGGGCTTCCCCTTGTCCTGAGCATACCTCGGTGACGTGAAATCGTAGAACCAAAGGATGCCCAGAATCGAGCCGACAAGCAAACCAATGAGACCGAACAACGCGAACGCCAAGGGTTTGAGCTGGATATCGCGGTGCTCGTAACCCAACTCGACGCGAGCGCCCTGTGATGCTCCGGAATCATGCATGGGACGATGCCTCCAACTTCTGCTTCGCCTCGATCAACCGCGAGTCGTGGAGCGGAACCAACGGTTGCCGAGCAGCGTGGTTCACAAAGGCGAACAACCACGCCCCACCGACTCCGAGCAGACCGCCGATACATCCCACCACGGTCGGTAGATGAAGTCCGTTCGACTGATCGACCAGAAACGGAACCACTTGCCAAAACAGATCGACCATGCGAACGATGACAATCCATCCCGCCACTAGACGCAAGATTGACGCGGTCCGCTTCGTCTTGCCCGACAGAAGGCTCAGGAACGGAATGACGAACTGCCCAACCAGGATGGCAGCGCCCAGATATACGAGCGGGCCTTCGAAGCGATGGACGTAAAACCAGATTTCCTCGGGCAGGTTGGCAGACCAGATGATCAGGAACTGGGACAACGTGAAGTAGGCATACACCATCGTGAAGCCCAGCATCATGTTTCCCCAGTCCTTCGTCAATCCGGGCTGGACAATATCCGAGAACGGCTTGCACTGGCGCAACGAGAGCACCAGGAACGTACCGAAGGCGATCGTCATCAAAACCTCGGTCGCCATATGCCATGCACCGTAGATCGTCGAGAACCACATCGGGTCCAGCGACATCAACCAGTCCGTCCAGGCCAACGTCAAGAGAATGACATGGACAACGCCGCCCGGCGCCGCCAGATTGGTCCGGGAACTGGCAAGCTTGGCATCCTGAACCTGGTCCTGCTGAAACGAGCTCCGGTTGAGAATCCGCGTCATTACGATCCAGTACGTGAAATACACGCCCGAGCGGATCGTCCAGAAGAGAGGATTCATCCACAGTTGCTTGTTCGGATGCAGATGGTGCGCCTTGTCATGATCCGCCCACGGGTAGACCTGACCGGTCCACACCGCGTAAAGAATCGGAATGAAAAAGACCAGCATCAACGGCAGATTCTTTGAACCCGCTTCGAGGATCCGCAGGAGCCCGAGGCTCCACTGCGCGCGAATGGTGTGGTGGAGGAAAAGCAGGGTCGTACAGCCCAGCGAGAGGCTCATCCAAACGGTGAACCCGTACAGGTACGAAGCCCAGAAACCTCGCTTTGCCGTGTCTTGATCGATGCCGAATGCGACACCGAGCAACACCAAACCGACCACCAGCAACGGCATCGCAACCGCCTGCAACTTCTTGAGGGAGGGCATCGCCCCCCGCGCGTCCGCGCTCAATGCGAACCTCCTTCGCCTTCACCCGATTCCGCAACAACCGGACCCTTTTCCAATTCGGAGTCCTGGAGGGCACGGACGTAGGCGACGACCGCCCATCGATCCGCTGCGTCGGGGATTCGGGACGCATATCCGTACATCGCACCCTTGCCGTTGGAAATCGTCGTGAAGATCGCTCCATCGGGCAGCTGGCGCAAACGGTCCTGCCGCAGGTTCGCGGGAAGCTTTTGCCAATACCCCAAACCACGCAACGCAATGAAGCCGTTACCGTTTCCAAGAGAACCATGACACGGGGCGCAGTAGATTCCGTATCGGTTTTCACCACGCTCGATCATCTTGGTGGGACCGCCAAGTTCACGCACGACCTCGGCAGGCACTGCCGCAATGGGCTTGCCATCCTGAGTTCCCGTGTACATCGGCTCGTCGTGACGCGCGCGCCCGTGAACGACCGTTCCGTCAACTACCGGCCGGCTGCCCGCGTTGTCGGCATGGAAGTCCGACTTTGAAAGAGGATTCACCCGCGGTTGTTGCCACATGTCCACATGACATCCGGTAGCGAGGGTACTGACGGCGAACGCCAGCGCTGAAAAAGTCACCCGGTTCATGCCTGCACCTCCGAGACGTTGAGCGCGCCCAGGCCGCTGAGGAATTCCGTCGCCGTTGTCGCGTCGAATTGCGGATCGCGCGCCTCGATGCACAGGAAGAAGCGATCCTGGGACGCTCGATCGAACCCCTCGGCATTGAACATCGGGTTGTACGGCTTCGGAAGCCCGTTCAGTGCGAACTGAGCGACAAACGTGCACAAGCCTGTGCACAAAACCGTCGCTTCAAACGTGATCGGAATGAACTGCGGCCACGAGAAGAGCGGTTTTCCTCCGACATTCCATGGGTAGTCGATCACTGCGACAAACGTCTGAAAACCCAATCCCAACAGGCATCCGGTAAGTCCACCGAAGAACGCCATCCACGGTACACGAACGTCGTTGAACTCCATGGCCTCCGCCAATCCGTGTATTGGAAATGGCGAGTACGCGTCGAACTTGCGGTACCCCGCGCCGCGTGTCTTGGCTGCAGCGTCGATCAAGGCATCCGGGTCGTCGAATTCAGCCACAATCCCGTGCAGGACGGGCCCGGAATCGGAATGTCCGTGCGCCATCAGTGGGCCTCCTCGGCGGCGGCATGGTTATCGTCACCATGACCGAACGTGTGATGGTTCTTGTGCAACAGGTCACGCATTTCGAAAATGTTGATGATGGGAAGAACCTTGATGAACATGAACAACAGGAAGACAAAGAATCCCATTGTTCCGACGAACAGTGCCCAGTCCCATTCGGTCGGCGCGTAATAGCCCCAGGAACTCGGGATAAAGTCGCGGGTCAATGACATCGGAATGATGACAAACCGCTCCAGCCACATTCCAATCCCGACGACCACGCTCAGTACGAACAGGAAGGGAACATTGCGCCGCAGTTTCGGGCTCCAGCACAGTTGGGGGAAGATCCCGTTGCAGAAGATGAGGGCGTAGTAGTACCACTTGAAGGGCCCGAAGAGACGGTGGTAGACCAACGCCAGTTCGTAGGTATTTCCGCTGTACCAACCGTAGAACATTTCCAGGATGTACCCGTAGAAAACGATCAACCCGGTGGCAAGCGTGATCTTCGCCATCCAGTCAAGGTGCTTGTCCGTGATGAAATCGCGGATTTGCGGGTAGATCGAGCGGAGCGGAAGACCGAATGTCAACACCATCGCAAAGCCGGCGAACACCGCGCCCGCAACGAAGTACGGCGGGAAGATGGTGGTATGCCACCCCGGCACAATGCCCACCGCAAAGTCGAACGAAACAATGGTATGGACCGAAAGAACGAGCGGAGCCGAGATTCCCGCGAGGATGTTGTACGCCTGCTCGTAACGGA
>CAZYBA010000198.1:3947-6364 GCA_964646105.1 uncultured Armatimonadia bacterium | reverse complement strand
CTGGAAGCCGACGTCCAGGCCGTTCTTGGCATCGCCACCCTGGTAACCCAACTTGACAGCGGCCTGCTCGACGGCATTGCCCTCACCCTTGGCCAGCTGGTCGGGCGCGAGAAGGAACTGGGTAGTAAGGCCTCCGCCCAAGGAACGGCGGTTCGACGACAAGCCGAGAACCACACGGGGCGTGGCGCTTCCGTTGACCCCGTTGACCGTCGACATCTTGACTTCGCCGATGTTCAACGAAGCGATGGTGAGCTGGAGGGGGGACGACAATGACGGATTGGCGTTGCGTTCGACCATCTCCGGGTAATAGCCGTACTGGACCCGTGCCAATTGCGAGCGCTTGAGCGGCGCGGAGAACGTTATTTCGCCCTTGGCGGTGTCGAGCGAATACTCGGCACCGTTCAAGCGGCGACCGTCCACGTAAACCCACACCGGATAACCAGGGCCGAAGAGGAACTTGCGGTACGTGAGAACATACGGCCCCGCCTTGTCCAAGCCGGTGAAAGAATCTTCTCCTTGGTTGGGCGCGGCAATGTTCGTGGCCGAGCGACCGCCGGGAACCGCGGATTGCGGAGCTCCTGGGATTTGCGACCACGCCGCACCGGCGGCGCCGACGACAATGGCCGAGGGGAGAAGCGACGCGACAACGAGACGCACCACGGAGCGCTGGGCTTCGTGTCGGCCGGGTGTGCGCGTTGATTTGTTCATCTCCATGACACTGTCGACTCTCTAGACTATTTTATCGGTCGAATGGTTTCAACTCAACGGTCGCTGTGGCGTGAATCACAGGGGAAACGAGCTTATTTCGAAGCGATTCGACCTCTTGTCGACGACACACCTTCGGCAAGGGCCCGGCGGTCCGCTCCAGCGACCACTCCCCGGGCGTCGACACCACATCGTTTCCATACGGTTCGACGGGACCGGACGTGACCGGCAGGGCAAAAAAACAGACGGAAGTCGGTGTGAGTTTCTTGACAATCCGGACAGGGACTGCGTATATTTGGCCCATCCAGTGGGCATTGGACTAGCCAATTACCGCGGGGTGGTCGTTCGGCGATGTCGCCGGCATGGCCTGCACGGTTCTGCAACGGAGGCAGTGACTTGGGTAATCAAATCTCCCCGAAGGTGGTCATCGGTGCCATCATCGGTGTGGTGGCCATTGTGGCCGCAATCTTCTTCATGGTCCGACGCGGTGGTGGCCCTGGTGCGCTTGAGGGACAAAAGCCGCCGGGAATGCCGTCCGATGTATCTTCCGAGTGGCAAAAGCGCATGGGTGGCGCCAACGCCACCGGTCCCGGAGCGGGTGCGCCCGGACCGGGAGGTGCCCCCATGATGACCGGCCCCGGCATGACCGGACCCGGTGCGGGAATTCCGGAAGGCAAGTAAGGGATCCCGGCATGGACTCGCGTCCAGCCTACCTGCGCATCGCGGACCGCGTCAAACGGGACTTCCTTACGGGGCCCGACGCCCACCCCGGGCGTCGGCTCCCCGCGGAACGTCACTTCCAGGCGCGGTTCGGTGTCAGCCGGGCCACGGTCAGCCGCGCGTTCTCCGCGCTCGCTGCCGAAGGCCTGATCGAAACACGCCCGGGCAGCGGGGCCTACATCACGGAAGCCACCAACGGTCCGGGCAGTGCGCGCATGATCGGATTTGTCGCACCGGTGAACCCGCAGGCGGGGGATGGCGCAAATCCGGTGCTTTCCCGGCTTCACCAAGGGCTGGAGCAGCGCGCCCACGAGCTGGGATACCAACTGCTCACGGTCTGCTCGCACAACAGCGCATCCCACGAGGCTCAGTTGATCGACCAACTCGGTTCCCTCGGAGTCGCCGGTGTGGTGGTCTACCCCGCCTATTTCCCCGACCCGCGCCCGGAGCCCGCCTCCGACCCACTGGCCCGCCGCTGGCAGGATCTGCCGATGGTGTTGGTGGACATCGGGCGCGAGGAGTGGGGGCGCGACATGGTCGTCTTCGACAACCGACGCCTCGGGGTCGATCTCACCCGTACCCTCATCGCCCAAGGCTACCGAAGGATCCTGTTCATGGACAGACCCGGCGATGCCCTCCACAACACGCTGCACGATCGCGCCCAGGGATGGCGTGACGCGATGCGCGAGGCGGGATTGCCGATTCCCCTGGCGTGGGACGGTTGGCCCGGAGCCGATGTCGATCCATTCGCGACAACACAGGACACCGTGGTAGCCACCGTCGACCGACTGCTCGTCCTCGAACCGCGTCCCGAAGTCGTGGTTTCCTACGATGACGAAGCGGCTATGCGAACCATCCACGAACTGCGTCGCCGCGACATTGTCGTTCCTGAACAAATACGGGTTGTCGGGTGTGACAACCACCACGCGGCCCGCTGGTTTGTCCCGCCGTTCCCGACCACCGACCCCGATTTTTCCCGCCTCGGCCAGTGT
>CAZYBA010000198.1:3523-3937 GCA_964646105.1 uncultured Armatimonadia bacterium | reverse complement strand
CTCGGGGTAGACCTCAAAGGTGGCTTGAAACACCAGTGCGCCATCGACCTGCTCGACCAACGCATTGCCGGGGGGCACCGTCGCCCGCGGACACTGGTCCTTCCAGTTCCGGTCCTGTGGCGCGATGGTTCCGAAGCGGTGGAAAATTCCTTCGAGAAAGGAGGATACGTACCCTCGTCTGTTTGATTTTTGCATCGGCGCGTATCGTGGCGGAACCCGCCGCAGCCGCGCATTTCGACATTCCTACCGAAGACGCAAAGGAATTTCCGTCATCATGAAAACATCCATGCTCCGCAATCGTGCGGGCTTTACGTTGATCGAACTTTTGGTGGTGATCGGCCGCGCGCCCGTTGTCCCACCCGCGTGCACCAGACCCCGTAGCAATGCCAACGCGAGCATGAGGACGTTTCGATC
>CAZYBA010000198.1:0-3513 GCA_964646105.1 uncultured Armatimonadia bacterium | reverse complement strand
GTGTTCGCACAGGCACGTGAAAAGGCCCGCCTCATCAGCTGCCTCTCGAATCTCAAGCAGATCGGCTTGGGCATCAAGATGTACGCCCAAGACTACGATGAGCGCTATCCCATGGGAACCTACCCCGGTGAACGCAACTGGGAAGTCAACATGGACGTCGTGGGCAACCAGGGCTGGAACGACTGCGGCAATTTCTGGGGCGGCTACGACATGACCCAGGTCGACGGCGGAGCACCGCTCTCGGGCTGCGCATACGGCGGCGACTTCTACCGGGTTCTCATGTCGATCCAGGTCTACCCGTACGTCAAGAACAAGCAGATCTGGTATTGCCCGTCCGACAAGTACCGACGTGCCAACGATTCCAACATCCGCCAGGGGCTGCAGTCCTACCAGTGGTTCCCCAACTGGGTCTACAACATCTCGGACTGGTGTGCTTCCGGATCGCCGTTCCCCTGCGTCCGTTACAACGGCAACGGGACCCTCGGCTCCGGCGAACAGCGCCCGCTCAACAACCAGCCGGTCGGTGAAATGACCGAATGGGTTGCCGAGCGCATTCTCCTGGTCGAGCGCGGATCCTTCGGATGGGACGGTCCCGACGGTTGCGGTGGCGCCTGCAAGAACGGCAACACCAACCACACCCAGGGCTTCAACGCGGTCTTCTTCGACGGCCATGCCAAGATGCAGGTCTTCGGTTCCAAGTGGAAGACCCTGCCCGCGATGGGCTGGCCGCCGGACCGCGCGCCGCGCTGAGACCGGACTCCGGAACTCGCAAAACATCGACGACACGCCCCGTCGGCTTCGGCCGGCGGGGCGTTTTCTGACAGGACCCCGCCCTATGACCGACACCGTTGTCGCAGGCCAACCGGCCACCCCGGAGAAGATCGCCGAATGGGTGGAGATATTCCACCGGGACGGCTACCTCGTTCTCAGGGATGTTCTCCCACCTGACTGGTGCGCCCAGATGCGCGAGGACCTCGACAAGGCTCTGCGCGACAACCATGAGGAAAATCCGGAAGGCATCATCGAGCTGCACCACCGGATGTTCGAGGTCAGTCCGACCAACCTCAAGCTCTTCACAGTCGAGCCGGTTGCGACATTCGCGGAAGCCCTCATCGACAATGTCGTCCATGTCATCCACAACAACTCGTTCCGTGTCCAACCCGGCGGAAAAGGAATCACCACCTGGCACCAGGATGATGCTCCCCACTATCTGGTGACACATGGGGAAGCTCCTGCGAACGTCCGGCTTCCTGTCCTGCTGTTCACGGCAAACTACTACCTCACCGATGTGGAAACCCCCGAGCACGGTCCCACCGAAGTCCTCCCCGGATCGCATCTCTTCGGAAAACACTGCCCACCCACCCTAGAAGGCACCGAGTGGGCCGGGCGCACCGATTACTGCTGCGGCAACGCCGGCACAGTGGTGATGTTCAACAACCAAGTGTGGCACCGCGGGGCCCCCAACCTCTCCGACCGCACCCGCTACATCACGCAGACCAGCTATGCACGCCGGTTGGTGGGGCACAAGTATTACCCGTTCATGAACTACCAAATGCCGGAACATGTCATCGCCGGCGCCGACGACCGCCTGCGACGCATGCTGGGCTTCCTTCCGCACGGGGCCTACGGCTGAGATGGGATTGCTCAGCGCGCTGCAACGAGATCAATTGGATCGGCTGGGCTTCCTGATCTTTCCAGGAATTGTTCAGGAACCGGTGCTTTCGGCGTTTCGCGAACGGTTCGGCGACTGGGTGGTACACGCGCGGACCGAAGCTCCGGACGATGCGGCGTTCTCGTACGCCCCAGGTCCCGACGGCAAGCCGCGGATCGGGGTACTCCACAAGATTCAAGGTGTCGCCACCGTCGACCCCCAAGTCTTGCAATTGATGGGCTACGCACCGTTGCTCGACAGGGTCCGTGAACTCCTTGGGCCCGATATCGATTGTTTCGGCACCAAGTTCTTCCCCATGGACCAGCCGGGAGCCACCTCAACCGGTTGGCACACCGACAACTACTACTTCGGCACCGACTCCGATCGGGTGTTGTCATGTGCCTTCTACCTCCATGACACCGATCAAGCCAATGGTTGCCTACGCGTGATCCCCGGCAGCCACCGTATTGAACGTCCCCACCATATCCCCGGTGCCGGAACCATGGCGCACGGACACTGGGCGGATGTCGACGATTCGGCGGCGGTCGATGTGGTCTGCCCCGCCGGAACTGTCGTTCTCTTTTCCGCCAACCTGCTCCACGGGGCGTACCCGAACTCCACCGGCCGACCCAGCTACCGGACCGCTTGGCACTACCTTCCCGGCGACCTACGTCTCGAACAATTCCCCCGCGGTGTCTACCGCGACCGGCACACGCTGGCCGGAACCTGATCGTTCCGAACCACAAACCCAACCTCCAATCATGCGCACCGGACAAACCGACCCCAGAACCCGTACCTACCTTCCCGCCCGCCGAATCGTGCTGGCCGGGAATGCAATCCACCCCGCCAACGTCCTCGCGGACACCCCCTCGGTATGCACGCTGCCCCCTGGGGCGTCGTTGCTGATCGATTTCGGGCGCGAACTGCATGGCGGCATCCGGATCGACGTTCCCACCACCGAGCCGAAGGGAACCCCGTCCGTCCGGGTGCGCTTCGGGGAGTCGGTGTCCGAGGCCCTGGGAACTCCCGACCAAGACCATGCGGTCCATGAACACGACACCCGGCTGGCGTGGATGGGGCGCACCGAGGTCGGGGAAACAGGCTTCCGATTCGTCCATCTCGAAAACACCGACCCTGCGATCTCCATCCAGATCCGTGTCATCCAAGCCGTCCATGTGGTGCGTCCGGATGTCCGTCGCGGGACCTTCACCTGCTCGGACCGACGTCTGAACCAGATCTGGAACACGGGTGCGGACACCGTCCACCTGTGCATGCAGGACCATGTCTGGGATGGAATCAAGCGGGATCGCTTGGTATGGATCGGCGACCTGCATCCCGAGGCGATGGTGATCGCGACTGTCTTCGGCGACCATTCCATTGTTCCGGATAGTCTTGATTTCGTTCGCGACCAAACCCCACTGCCCGGGTGGATGAACGGGATATCGTCTTACTCGCTCTGGTGGATCCTCATCCATGCCGATTGGATGGAGCGCTTTGGCAACATCGATCACGTCCGTTCCCAGGAACCCTACCTGCGGGGCCTGCTCGGCCAACTGCGATCCTGTATCGGCAGCGACGGAGCGGAGAATCTGGACGGTCACCGTTTCCTCGAATGGCCGACCGCGCGGGACGGGTCCGCGATCGACGCCGGGTTGCAGGCGCTCACGGTGTTGGCCGTCGACCGGGGCGCGTTTTTGCTGGATGCCTTGGGAGATTCCACCGAGTCGGGTCGGTTGCGCAATCTGGCGACCGCCATGCGATCGGTGCGTCGACCAACCGGCAGCAAGCAGGCGACCGCGCTCCAGGTGCTTGCCGGGATGGCGGACGCCGCAGGCGCCAACCGCGATCTGCTCGCAGTGGAT
>CAZYBA010000197.1:5522-6370 GCA_964646105.1 uncultured Armatimonadia bacterium | reverse complement strand
CATTGTCAAGGAAACCGGCGCCAAGGTCGAGCGGATCAAGGAAGAAGTCCACTATTTCCGCTTGTCCGCCTACGCAGGCCCGCTCCGGGAGCACATATTGGCAAACCCGGGTTTCCTCCAGCCCGAAACCCGCCGCAACGAAGTCCTGGCCTTCATCGACGCGGGATTGCGCGATATTGCGGTTTCCCGGAAGAACGCCGGATGGGGCATCGAAGTCCCCGGGGATCCGGGCAAGGTCGTCTATGTTTGGTTCGACGCCCTGATCAACTATCTTTCGGAAACCGGATGGCCCGGAAACCCGGATTGGGACGCCCTTTGGCCATGTGACGCTCACCTGATGGCCAAGGAGATCTTCACCCGTTTCCATGCGACCTTCTGGCCCGCGATCTTGATGGCCCTCGAACTGCCGTTGCCGAAACACGTGGTCGGTCACGGATGGTGGGTTGTCCGTGACGAATCGGGGTTGCTCGGAAAGGCGTCCAAGAGCAAGGGCAACATCCCGACTCCCCAGGATGTGGTCGCGCAGATGATGCAATGGGGCGGCACCGACGAGCGTATCTGCCGTGACGCCTTGCGCTACTACCTCCTGCGGGACATCCGCTTCACCGACGATTCCGAGTTCTCGTTGGCGATGTTGGTGAACCGGACCAACGCCGATCTGGGCAACGATCTCGGCAACATCCTCAATCGCATCCTCAAAGCCGGCTACTACGGGGGCGTAGTCCCGACACCGTCGTCCCTCGATCCAGGCTTGGTCGCGTCCGCACAAGACGCGGTCGCCCAGTACGAACGATCCCTCGAACATTTCGATTGGGGATTGGCGTTGCAGGCCGCCAACCAACTCCTTT
>CAZYBA010000197.1:465-5512 GCA_964646105.1 uncultured Armatimonadia bacterium | reverse complement strand
GCCGCGGTCGACAACGCTGTCTACAATGCTCTGGAGGGGTTGCGACTCGGGGCCTATCTCCTCGCTCCCGCGATGCCCGAAGTGGCCCGACAGGTTGCCAAGCAACTGGGATTGTCCAATCTGGCCTACGACGGTAGTTGGGGCGAAGCCTCCCGGTTTGGATACCTCAAGCCGGGCACCGCAACCGGCGATCCCACCGTCCTCTTCCCCCGCCTCACCCTGCCCGCGACCACCGATGCTCCCGCGCCGACCACAACTGATTCCGCCAAGAAACCCAAAACCATGTCCGACGATGCCCAGACTCCCGCGCAAGCCGACCCCACCATCACCATCGACGACTTCCTGAAGGTCCAGCTGCGCATTGCAGACATTGTGAGCGCCGAAAAGGTGGAGAACGCCGATCGGTTGCTGAAACTGGGTCTGCGGGTTGGAAACGAGGAGCGCACGATTGTCAGCGGTATCGCAACCAGCTACACGCCCGAGAGTCTGGTTGGCAAGCAAATCGTGGTGGTCGCCAACCTGGCTCCCCGCAAGATGCGCGGCATCGAAAGCCGCGGAATGCTGCTCGCCGCCACCGACGCCGACGGCAATGCAATCCTGCTCCACCCCGAAAAGCCCGCGCCTTCGGGGACGGAAGTCCGCTGAAAGGAACCGCCTGCGATGCTCCAGCCCCCGCGCTCCATCGGCAAGCACCGCGATCCTGCATTGGTCCTGATCCTTTCGTTCCTGACCGGCGGGATCTATTACCTAATCTGGGTCGCGGACGTTTCCCGTGAAGTCAACGATTATCTTGGAGAGATGGATACCGCGCCGGCGCTCGAGGCACTCCTGACATTCGTCACCTGTGGCCTATACTCGCTCTATTGGGATTACAAGATCAATCGGAAACTCATGCGCATGCAAGAGGAGTGCGGATTGCGCGCACCGGACAACACCGCGCTTTACCTGATCCTCGACTTCTGCGGGTTCGGTATGGTCAATGCCTTGATCCAACAGGGACACCTCAACGAAATCTGGTCGAAGCGGTGAAGGGTACCTACCGGCGCCCCGCACTGCCGCCCCTGCCGTGGCTGGTGCTGGCCGGTTCGGTCCTCACTCCGTTGCCAGGAGCCGACGGTATTTCCCTTCTCGGACTACCGCCCCTTTGCGCGTTTCGCTGGGTCACCGGGATTGGCTGCCCGGGTTGTGGAATGTTACGCTCCCTGGTCTGCTGCGGCCATGGGGACCTGGCACGGGCGATCGCGTTTCACCCGATCGGTCCCCTCGTCTTCCTAGGCACCATCGGCTGGGTCGGATTCATCGGCTACGCGAAAAGACATCCGAACTGGAGACCGTCCCGAGCACAAAGGAATTGGTTTCATCGAACTTGCTGGGCCGCACTCATCGCAACCCTTGTCCTGTGGCCCCTGCGTCTTCTAGGCTGGATACCTTCGGCGCCCTGAGCACAACCCATTCCGGCGTTGACTGCATTCCAGAGCAGGCGTTCCCTAACGCCGATTGCATCTTCTCTGAGTGATCAGCCCGGAACACCCGCCTTTTTGGCCTCCAGAAGTTCCCAACGAGCGTACAGCCGGTCCACTTCCGCTTTCGCAGCCGGTAGTTCCGTCTCCCAGATGTCCCGCAAACGCTGCGCGTCCCGTGCGATTTCCGGTTCGAGCATCTTGGCTTCCACCGACGCAACCGCCGCTTCCGCCACGGCAATTCGTTCCTCGATCTGGTCCAGTTCCTTGCGCTCGGAGGCGGTGAGTGCCGCACGGGGACGCACGGCCGGCGCTGTCGACTTCGCGACGGAACCGGTGGAGACGGCCTCCTTTTCCGCGCGGCGCTCCGCGTACTGGGCATAGTCCGCATAGAACGAAGGTTCCACACCCTCCCCGAGCACCAAGACCCTGTCGGCGACACGGTCCATGAACACCCGGTCGTGGGTAACCAACACCAAGCCACCCCCGAAGTCATGCAGGCTGTCCTCCAGAACCTGCATGGTTTCCAAGTCCAGATCGTTCGTCGGCTCGTCCAGCAGCAAGACATCCGCCGGCTGGAGCATCAATTGGGCGATACGCACCCGCGCCTGCTCCCCTCCGGACAAGGTGCCCACCTTGGCACCAAGGCGGCCTTCGTCAATGCCGAAACGCTTGGCCCATGCCGAAACGTGCAATCGAGCCCCTTGGTACTCGACCGTGTCGCCAGCGGGACATAGTGTTTGACGGACGGTCGCACCCCGATCGAGGTCTCCGCTGCCTTGGTTGAACCAAACCACGCGCAACCCGTCCGCGCGCTTGATGCCGCCCGAATCCGAAAGCCGCTCTCCCGACAGCATCCGCATCAACGTGGTCTTGCCCGCACCGTTCGCGCCCACCAACCCAAGTTTGCTGCCGGGCCCCACCACCAAGTCCAAATCTCGGAACAGGGTCCTGTCCTCGACAGTCGCCGCGACCCGATGCAGGACGATCAGCTCCCGGGATCGACGCCCCGACGCGGTGAATCCCTCGGCGGCCAACCGCGAGCGATCCTTCATCCGAGCACGCATCTCGGCGACCACGCCGAACAATTCCTGCGCGTCCTCAATACGTCCCTTCGCTTTGGTGGTTCGCGCACGGGCACCACGACGCAACCATGCCACCTCGCGTCGGACATCCGAGTCAAGCCCGTCGAGACGTCTGCCCTGCGATTCCAGCCACTCCGCCTGCCGCTGGACAAAGTCGGAGTAACCACCGGTGGCCTCGAATGTTCCCTCCGGGTACCGGGGGTCCACACAGATCAACCGGGTCGCAACATTTTCCAGGAACATCCGGTCGTGGGTTACGACCACCACGGCAAAGGAAACATCGGCAAGCCACTGTTCCAGCCATTCCACGCCGGATATATCTAGATGATTCGTTGGCTCGTCGAGAAACAAGATGTCGGGCTCACGCAATGCGGCGGAAACAATTGCGAGGCGCTTGCGCCAGCCACCCGAAAGCGTTTCCACCGGCTGTTCCGGATCCGCGAAGCCGCAACGCCCCATCCACTCCGCAATTCGCGCCCTGCGTTCCGATTCGTCAAGAGTCGAACCATCGAGTGCGGCGGCGAGTTGGGTGCCAACAGTTCCTCCGCTTTGGAAAACATCCTCCTGCGGAACCATCACGACGTGAAGTCCCCGGCGCAACGCCACGGTTCCCGAATCGGGTTTTTCGTCGCCCGCAAGAATCCGCAACAAGGTCGACTTTCCGGCCCCGTTGGGACCAATCATGCCCACCCGGTCCGCGTCCTCGATTCCAAACGTCAGGTTGCGGAACAGGGTACGTCCGCCTCGGGCATGAGTGATTCCGCGTACCGAAAGCAATGTCGCCATAGCGGGAGCAGTTTACCGTCCCGGGGACCGGACTCCGCGCCCGAAGTCAGAATCCGGCGGGATGGGGTCCAATTACGGGCGCAGGACCGGCCAGCGGTGCAGCAGTACCAACATCGTCAACAAGAAGCCGACGGTCGCGTTGACCGCCGGAAAAATACGGTAAACGGCAAAGACGCGGTCGCCGGCACGCTTTGACAGGGCAACGCCGACCAGGACAGCGTATGCACAGCCCATCGCCGCCAATGCGACTAGTGCGATCCACCAGTCGTGCAACGCGGCCCCGGCGAACCCTGCCGCCAACACATAGGAGATTCCACAGGCCAGCAATGTGCGTTCTCGTCCCAGACGGGTCGCAACCGTTTCGACGCCCGCCTCCCGGTCTGCGTCGATGTCCGGCACGGCAGAAAAGGCGTGCATGGCCATGCACCACAGCCACGCCGCTGCCAAAACCAACCCGGTCCCGCTGTCCCACCTTCCCCCCATCAGGAAGAAGGCCGCGAATCCAGGACATGCATACAAAATGTTGAAGATGGAATCGACAATCGGTCGGGCCTTGGCACGGATGGGCGGTGCGGAGTAGCCGGTTGAGAAAAACAGGAACGCGAGCAGCGCACCCGTCGCGGCCCAGTTCGACCGCGATGCCGACGAAATCAGCAAGGCGAATGTCCAAGGAATATTCCACGCCAAGATGTGGGCGGTCATCCGCCGATGTTCAGACCGTGGCAGGAAACGTTCGTAGCCGGCGGCATCGTCGGTCTTCTTGGCGTTGCGCTCGTCGGTCTCGGTGTCGTGGATATCGTTGACACCGTAGACAAACAGGTTCGCCGGGAACGCAAAGCCGAGACAGCCGATCCAGAATTTCCAATCGAGGAAATCGCGCGCGTCCGCGGCACCGGCGAATGCACCGAGCAACCACGGCCCCAGCAGATAAATCCAGAAGCGGGGTCGGCTTGTCCGCAACAGGTGGCTTGATCCGGCGTTCGGCACGGTTCAGTCTATCCCAGAACGTCCCGGATGCCGGCACCGGCTTCTGAGGACCATGCCCCGGCACATCGGGAAGAATCCCCTCACCTCGAGTTGTGGTTCATTCCTCTCCAACCACAGCTCCGAAGGGATGCCCCCCACAGAGCGCCCGGTGGGTACAGAGGCGGAACTTGCGCGGAAGCCGATCCGCGCCGAAGACAGCATAGCCCACCCAGTTTCCAGAGCACGGCAACACACCTGCGGCCTGCGTCCGCGCCAACTCCATCTGGAAATCCCCGGAAAGTCGCACCGTGCATCCGCGCCCGATCTGAGTGACCTCGGCTTCGATCCGGCACTTCAGGAACGGCGTCCTTCCAATCCGGGTATCGAACGCCAACGGAACAATCGCCCGACCAATTCGATCCGCCACCCGAGTGTCCACGTCCCAGGTCTCCCCGGGCATCGCATGCCCTTCCCGCGGACCCAGCGACAAGGACTCGAGAGCATCCAGAAGCACCCATTCCCGGAAAGGAACACTCGAACGGTGCGAGTCCGGTGTTTCCAAACGTCTCCATCCCCCCGTGTCGCGTCCGAGAAATCGTGAGACCACACCGAGTCGCAATCCTCCGTCGGGAGCCGTCGGGGGGCGCCATGGGATTTTCGGGGAAACTCGACGTTAAGGCTGACCGAAACGTGTGATGTGACCGGTAGAGCCGGCGAATTTGAAGCGATAGCCACCTTCCGTTGGAACGA
>CAZYBA010000197.1:0-455 GCA_964646105.1 uncultured Armatimonadia bacterium | reverse complement strand
CGGAGATCCGGTTGCCTGCAGATTCGCAGCCCCAAGGCGGCGCAGAGCGTCCAGCAGTGCGCTGTCGGGCCACGCCGTACCGCTGAAAGTTCGCAAAACCCGACCGCTTGAATCCCGTAATTCAATGCGATCATCGCCACTCACGCTTGAACCGGCGGGAGGTTCCACCCCCGTCCCGACGGGATCGCGCGCAACCGCTCCGCGCCCAAAAGCAGGGTCCGATTCGACAGCCGGCACCCACCGTTCGCGCAACAGGCTGAGCCAAGGACTCGGCGGCATCAACAATTGCCGAATGCGCACGCCCAGCGCACCAATCGGTCCGGATTGCGGATGTACCGGACAGACCAGCAGGAAAACCGGCATATCCGCTCTGGCAGCCACGCGAAGCGCGTCACGCTCGCTCCCTTGCCAACCGATCGTTTCCCATTCGGTTTCGCGCTTCGTTGGTCGCCATG
>CAZYBA010000196.1:0-6416 GCA_964646105.1 uncultured Armatimonadia bacterium | reverse complement strand
AACCGCGCTCAGGCCGCTTGGCGGGGAGTGTCTTCCGGGTTCCGTGCGATAGGGCCGAGGCGGGCGTTCATCAATTGCCGGTCCAGCAGGGAATTCGCATACGCGTAAAGCTGGCGGTCGTAAAACGTATGCCGTTCCACCAGGCGCGCCAACGCCTTGGGGACCGTGGGGTCGTCGCGATACCTGGAATGGATCGACCGGCCCGGCGCAACCCGCTCCACAGGCGACTTCTCCGGCGGCGGAACTTTCAGGAAATCGCACACCAGGCCGAGCGACTCGTCGAAACGTTCGGTGATGCCCACCACCGCCATGGAATCGAGACGGCGTTTCGCTTGTTCGAGGACACCGTCCATGCCGAGTTCGCGCAATCGGCTCATCGTTTGCAGGTGCCGACAATCCACCAGGTTCTGCCCCTGCTTCCAAGACGACGGCTCGAAATCGACGCCGAGCGAAATAGTCTGGAATTCCGACTGACCGGTCCATCGATAATGCCGACCCAGCAGACGGTGGACCAGGGGGCCGAACCGGTCGTCACAGAGCGCTAGATACACACCAATGCGAAACGATAGCGGCTTCCGGTTCTCGGAGTAATGCACCAGGAAACGCAACCGAGAAATGCTCTGCTCGAACGGATCGCGCAGGAAGGTGACCGTCGGCACTTCCCTGTCCAGCAGGGGATAGAGAAGATTCCCGAAATGCGATTGGAAATAGCGGTGCCGGTTGAACTGCTCGCGTGGCATCGCCAGCATTTCGTCCAATGTCAGGAATCGGGCCTGCTGTTCGCGCGGGTACAGCGAAGCCAAGAACGTTCCCAACGAAGTCCCCGCCGTTTTTGGAATGTGGAAAAAATAGAGATCCGTGTCAGGCACACTCATGTCGGGGTAATCATCGGAATATCCAACCCGATCCTGAAGGCCGGTCTTCCTTTTGGTCGGAAAGTGCCGGGACCGCCGCCGGGACAATCAACCCGAATCGCGGCGGCCACAAAACAACCGCCAGCCGTGCGGAGCGGGTTCGTCTCCCCGGAGATTCCCTGCGCCGACCGATCGGCTATACTGGGAAGGTTTGCCCGGCCGATCCACGCCGCCGGGTACGGAGTATCCAACACCCATGAAGATGCAGGAATACCAAGGCAAGGAACTGCTGCGGCGGTTCGGTGTGCCGGTGCCGCGCGGAATTGTCTGCCGGACGCCCGAGGAAGTCGCCGACGCGGCCCGCGAACTCGGCGGCGGCGCGGTTGTCAAGGCACAGGTCCTCTCCGGGGGACGCGGCAAGGCCGGTGCCGTCAAGGTCGGAAAGACCCCCGAAACCTGCGCCGAATTCGCGGCGTCCATCCTCGGCAAGAAACTCTGGTTCGAACAGGCCAAGGAAGAACTGCTCATCTCCACCCTCCTGGTGGAAGAGCTTCTCCCCATCGCCAAGGAGTACTACCTCGGTGTGGTGGTCGACCGGGTCACCCAGCGCAATGTCCTGATCCTCAGCAGCCAAGGCGGCATGGACATCGAGCAGGTGGCGCACGACACCCCCGACGCCATCGGCCGGCTCGCAGTCGACCCGACCGTCGGAATCAAGGACTTCTCCCTGCGCGACCTCGCCCGTGAAGGCGGAATCCCCGCCGGCGAACTCGCCGCCCTCGCCCCGTTTGTACGCAGCCTCTACAAGGCCTGCCTCGACGGCGATGCCACCCTGGCGGAAATCAACCCGTTGGTTGTTACCGCCGAAGGCCAGTTCATCGCCGGGGACGCCAAGTTCGATATCGACGACAACGCGCTCTTCCGCCATCCGGAATACGCCGCGGTC
This sequence comes from uncultured Armatimonadia bacterium, assembly GCA_964646105.1. Classification (GTDB taxonomy): domain Bacteria; phylum Armatimonadota; class Armatimonadia; order Armatimonadales; family Armatimonadaceae; genus CAIRTT01. The sequence continues at coordinate 4,616 of CAZYBA010000196.1, read as the reverse complement.
GCCGAAACCTCCGACGAAACCGACGCGTTCGAAAAGGACGCCAAGCGCCGGGGCATCAACAACTATGTCCACCTCGACGGCAACATCGGGATCATCGGCAACGGCGCGGGCCTGGTGATGGGCACCATGGACGAAGTCAAGCGCGCCGGCGGAGTCGCCGCCAACTTCCTCGACATCGGCGGCGGCGCGAACGCCGACCTGGTGCGCAACAGCCTCGAACTCGTCCTCTCCGACCCCAAGGTCGAAGGCGTTCTCATCAACATCTTCGGGGGAATCACCCGCGGCGACGAAGTGGCCAAGGGAATCATCGAAGGCACCTCCACCCTCGACATCCGTGTCCCGCTGGTGGTCCGCCTGGCCGGCACCAATGCCGAGGAAGGGCTCGCCCTTCTGGAAGGCACCAATCTGGTGCCCGCCGCCAGCATGCAGGAAGCCGCCCGGAAAGTGGTCCAGCTGGCCGCAGCCGGACGTTCGTAAACATCGATAGCGACTCCCGACATATTCAAGACAACCACCCCCCCGCCCGGACCGAAACTCCGGGCGGATGACACAACTCGAAAAAGGAGGCCGACAATGGCCTGGGAATACAAGCTGGTGACATCGTCCGGTGACGACAACGAGGACGACGAAGCCATCCTCAACGAACTCGGTGACGAAGGCTGGGAACTGGTCACCGCGCTGCAGAGCGAAGTGTTCTTCGAAATGGAAGGCGAATCCGAGGAAGACGAATCCGAGGAAGTCGCCGAGGTCGTGACCACGTTCTACATGAAGCGGCAGAAGTAAGCGACGGAAACACGAGCATGGCGATCCTGATCGACGAAACCACCAAGGTGGTGATCTCCGGCCTCACCGGCCGCGAGGGCACCTTCCACGCCGGCCAGATGCTGGCCTACGGCACCCAAGTCGTGGCGGGGGTCACCCCCGGCAAAGGCGGCCAAACCTGGTCGTCCCCCGACGGCAACTTCACGGTCCCGATCTTCGACACCGTGGCCGAAGCCGCCGCCGCAACCGGCGCCACCGCACACTTCGTGACCGTTCCCCCGCGCTTCGCCGCCGACTCCATCCTGGAAGGCGCGATGGCGGGCATGGAACTGATTGTCTGCATCACCGACCTGATCCCCCAGCAGGACATGATCCCGGCGGTCAACTATGTCAAGAACATCGCACGAACCCGCCTGATCGGTCCCAACTGCCCCGGACTCCTGTCCGCAGGCAAGAGCAAGATCGGCATCATCCCCCAGTCCAACTTCATCCCCGGACCGGTCGGACTGGTGTCGCGCTCGGGCACCCTCACCTACGAAATCGCCGCCGCACTCACCGAAGCCGGACTCGGACAAACCACCGCGGTCGGCATCGGCGGAGACCCGGTCCTGGGCATGCGCTTTGTCGATGTCCTCGCCGAGTTTGAAAAAGACCCCGAAACCAAGGTGGTCGTCATGGTGGGCGAAATCGGCGGCTCCGACGAGGAGGCTGGCGCCGAGTTCATCAAGACCATGACCAAGCCCGTGGTCGGATTCATCGGCGGGCGCTCCGCTCCCGAAGGCAAGCGCATGGGACACGCCGGCGCCATTGTCTCCGGAACCAGCGGCAGCGCGGAAGGCAAGATCAAGGCACTGAACGCCGCCGGGGTGCCGGTGGCGGATTCCACCAACGAAATCCCGGATCTGGTCAAGGCCGCGCTCGCAAAGCTCGGCTGAAACAAACCGGGGTTGGGATACCAAACGGCGATTCGCCGCGACGGGAACGTTTCCCATGAAACAATCCCGCGATCCATCTGAAACGAAACGCCCCGGCAGACCGCCGGGGCGTATTTTTTACGGAATCTTTCCCCGATGGGCCCGGAAACCCGCGCATCGGATTCCCACCAAGGCCCGTTGCAAGCCGGCTCTCCCGATTGTCTCAGTCTTCCTCGCCAGCGATTTCCGGAGCCGCGCCGAACGCCGCCACCGCACCGGCCATCTGGTGGCCATGGGTGAGCGATACTAAGACAGACCGACCGGCGGCACGCACCAGGGCACGGCCGTGCAGGCGAATCACCGGCCGACCCGACCCCAGCCGCACCACCTCGATCTCGCGAAGCGAACAGCCGCCGCCAAGGCACTTGATCACCGCTTCCTTGGCTGCGAACCGAGCCGCCACATGCGGAGCCGGGTCCGGGCGCGACAGGCAGTATTCGGCCTCCGACTCGGTGCAGATCCGGTGCACGAACCGCGCGCCGTGGCAGGCGATCGCGGCACGCACCCGCCCCACATCGGTCAGGTCGATGCCCAGGCCCGAGACCCCCTCCGGAGCGGTCAATGCCCCTCCTCGGCCTCCAGCAGGCGCATCGCCTCCATCGCCGCCATGCAGCCCATGCCCGCCGCCGTGATCGCCTGGCGGTAGGTCGTGTCGTACACATCACCGGCCGCGAAGCACCCGTGCACCGGAGTCTTCACTCCGTCGGTGAGCAGGTAGCCCGCCTCGTTCATCGGCAGCTGGCCCTTGAAGAGCTCGGTCTTGGGCTGGTGTCCGATCGCTACAAACACACCTTGCACCGGTAACGTCTGCTGGACCCCCGTGGTGTGGTCGGTCACCTTGATTCCGGTCACCTTGCCCTCCGCCGGATCGAGGATTTCGTCGACAACACTGTTCCAGACAAAGCGGATCTTGGGGTTGGCCAGCGCGCGGTCGGCCATCACCTTGCTGGCACGCAGGGTGTCGCGGCGGTGGATGACCGTGACAGAGTTGCACATGCGCGTCAGGTAGGTGGCCTCTTCCATGGCCGTGTCGCCGCCGCCGAGCACCGCCACGTCCTTGCCCCGGAAGAAGAAGCCGTCGCAAGTCGCGCACGCCGAGACTCCCTTGTTCTGCAGGGCGGTCTCGCTGGGAAGACCCAGCCACTTGGCCTCGGCGCCGGTCGCGATGATCAGGGTGCGCGCCTTGACGGTCCCGGTGACGGAAGTCTCCAACGTGAACGGACGTTCGGAGAGGTCGACGGAGAGCACCCAGTCCTGGCGGATTTCCGTGCCGACGTTCACAGCCTGTTCACGCATGGCGTCCATCAGCGCCGGCCCCTCGATGGGGTGGGCGAAGCCGGGGAAGTTCTCCACCTCGGTGGTGATGGTGAGCTGTCCGCCGGGAACCGGGCCTTCGAACACCAATGGGTTCAGGTTGGCGCGGGCGGCATAGATGGCGGCGGTGAGCCCGGCCGGGCCGCTGCCAACAATCACTACGTCTCGGATTTCATCAGACATAAACGTTACTTTCTATCGCCGGGGTCGCGCAGGCTGTCGCGCCAGTCGTCGGCGATCCGAGGGTCGACTCCGGAAACCAAGAGGCGTTTCTCACGCGAGCGGTGGCCCGCGACCAAGGTTACAGACGCCGGGCGGACCCCGAGGGATTCAGCCACCAGACGCACCAGTGAATCGTTGGCGGCACCGTCGACCGGCGCGGCGGATGTTCGCACCAACAACACCCCGTCGTCACGCACCCCCGCCACCGAATCACGGTCGGCCCGCGGGGTCACCCGGACTGTCAACAATAAACCGGATGCGGGCGTACTCGTTCGCGTCTTCGGAACACACGGGGACTGGGTCCGGTTCCGGTGTTTCACGGTGGCCATGTTACCACCGGGGCTCCTGTTCGCCGTGCATGGGCGGACGGATCCGGAAGGCTGAAGCGGTATAATCGGTGCAACATTTTCCCCCCTGACCTGTCTGAACCCGGGCACGTTCCGCGACCGGCGTCTGCGGGGTGCGCCGAGGAAACCTTTCATGTTCAAGCGCCTGATCAACCTTTTCCGTTCGTGGTTCGGCTTCGGACTCGACAAGCTCGAGAACCCGGACATCCTGCTCGACCAAGCCCGGCGTGAAATGCAGGAGATGCACCAGCGCAACCGCGAGCGTGCGGTCCAGGCCATCACCCAGAAGAACAACCTGCAGCAGATGGTCGACGACCTCCAGAAAACCGTCGACAACCTGCAATCGAAAGCCGAATTCGCCCTGCGCCGCGGCGAACGCGACCTCGCTCTCCAGCTCCTCAAGGAGAAGCAGAGCTACGAGGAATCGCTGGCCACCACCAAGGAATCGCTCGCGCAGTCCATCGAGACCGCCGAGCAGGTCAAGCTCCACATCAAGCAGGAAGAGGAAATGATCCGCCGCAAGACGGCGGAAGCGCTCCAGCTCAAGGCCCAGTGGAAGAGCGCCCAGATCCAGAACGAAATCGAGAAGCAACTCTCCGGAATGGGGCAGCTCGAGGACACCGACAGCGCATTCAGCCGGGCGTCCGAGAAGGTCAAGGGCGCCATCAACGAATCCCGGGCCCGGGCCGAGCTGGGCAAGACCCGTGTCGAATCGCGGGTGCGCGAACTCGAAGTCAGCGAACGCGATCTCGAAGCCGAACAACTCCTTGCCGACCTCGAGATGAAGATGGGGTTGTCGTCCACTCCCGCACCCACCCAGACCGCCAGCGCCACCACCGACTCCGACATCGAACGCCAACTCGCCGAGCTCGAGGCCAAGGTCGGCGGCGGGGGCAGCACCCCCGGCACCGGCGCGTCGTCCTAAACCCATGTGCCGTCTCGTCGGCATCGCCGGCCCCAGCCACCAATCCGAGCTGCCGTCCTACCGGCATCTGGT
>CAZYBA010000195.1:0-6417 GCA_964646105.1 uncultured Armatimonadia bacterium | reverse complement strand
TCCTTTCCCTCTCCCCTTCTCTACAACAACCATCGCAGACCGCACTCGGCCTCAGCCCCGAAGAAGCGTCCGCATACCGCATCCTCGGAGTCCCGGTGGGCGCCGACTTCGCAACCGTTCAAGCCGCCTACGGCAAACTGTCCGCACGCTGCGACCCGCGCCGCTACCCCGACAATTCTCCCGAGCAAGCCCAGGCGCAAGCCATCTTGGAAAAAGTCAACCAAGCCATGGACACCCTGCGCAAGCGACTCGATCCCACCAACCACCGCTTCGGCAAACTCGAGCTCGAGTAACCGTTTCGAACCTTCGGCCGACACAGCCCCGTCGCGCTGGATTCGGGTTTCACGACGCACGAAACCGGCGGGTCGCGAATCGACACCCGACGCGCAGGTGGGCCATGGGAAGTCGCCGGCAGGGCTTTCCCGAGGCCCGAAACCGTGTCCAAAGCCGCAAAATCCCCCGCGGAAACTCCCCCGAACCTACCCAAGTTTGCGTACAAAACCGCGTCGATCAACGGCGTTTCCCTCCTGAAACCGATCCGAAACGCGATTTGTACTCAAACTTGATGAGGGCGCGCAACACCGCACGTCCACCAAAATGGGGACGTGATGAACCCCGAACCGCGTCTTCCGTTGACCGCCCTGGTGGCCGCCCTGCAGGGCCACGAATCGCGCCGCGCCGCCACCCTGGCCGCCCCGCTTGTCGCGCATTGCCTGGGACGCACAGTCCGGCGTTGCGAACGATTGGTAGGATCGGTTTGTGGAAATCTCGGTGTCGATGGCGAAGACATTGCGATGGAAGCGTGGGAACGCGTGTTGCGGCGGATCGCGACCGGGTCGCTGGTGGTGACCGATGAATTGCACTTCGAACGCCTGCTCATGCGGGTGGCCCGGCACTGCTTTCTCGACCACCTGGAACGCAACCGTCGTTTTCCACTCCCCATCCCGCTCCCGACAACCCAGATCCATGACAGTCCGACGGCGATGGGCGTGCGCAACTCCGCAGAGGCCGACCTGCTGCTCGGCGCCAACTCCGAACACCTGCGTTGGGTGGAACGTTTGTTCCGTTGGCCGGACCACCGCTGGGCATTGATCGAACCACGACCGCTGCGCCGCGCACCCCGTGTCTATCGTGCGTTGGTGCTGTTCCACCTCGGGGAAATGGTCCGTGGCGACACTTCCGAAACCCAATCGGGCTTGGTACGCCGCTTTGCGCGCCTGCTTGACATTCCCGATCAACTATGGGAGCCGATTTACGACACGGCGGTCGCGCCGGGAACCGACGAAACCACATTGCTGGCGGCGGTGAACGACGTTTGTGGAACACAAATCGCGGACCGGGCAACTCTCAGCGTGCTACGCTACGAGTTCGCGCGAGCCGTTGAGGGAAAGCAGCCCGCGATCCCAAGGGTCGATGCCCTATGATCCCGTCCGAGTGGTTGGTGGCAGTCGCGTCCGGCGATGCCGACCGGGAAACGGAGCGATTGGTCCTGGCGGCAGTGCTTTCCGATCCCGCGTTGCGGCGCCGCTTCGAGCTCTTGCGTCGGGAAGCGGAGGAGGTTCTGGAGCCCCACGCGCAGACTGCTCCCGACCCGGAACTGGTTCGACGGGCACTGGCTACCGTTCGCAAAGTCACCGGCGGTGGCGGATTGGAGTCGGCAAAAGGTCAGACTCAACACCATTCCGCAACCGAAACGTCCGCACGTCCAGCCGCGCCCGCTCGAAAGAAACGTACCCCGTTCCCGTAGGGTGCCGGCGGGCAAGGATCTCGGGGTTACCCGGCCGCTGCCAACCCGAAGCTCTGCGCTCTCAGGAAACGGCATATCGACCCCAGGGCGCGGGGTCATTGGTCCGCTACGCACCTGGGATCGACGATTCTGCAACCTGCCGCGCCAACGCCTCCGCACCCGTCTTGTCGTCCTCGGCGAGCTCCCCGGACACCACCGCGTCTACCAACGCCGCCTTCACCTTCCCCAGCAGCGGTCCCGGTCCGACCCCCAGCAACGTCATGATCTCCTGACCCGTCAGCGGCGAAGTCAACCGGGTGATGTGAGCGAAGTTCTCCAATTCCGCGAGCCGGGCCTGCAGACCGTCGAGGTCCGCCTGCGGCTCGGTCCCGCACGCGCCGATGTCGGCACGGGCAATCGTGAACAAATCGTCCCGATCGTCCCCCACCGTCCGCACCAGCCGGCGCAGCGCCGGAGTGCCCCAGACGTTCAGATCCACCGCGCCGTAGCGCATGTGCAGCGACACCAGCCGGCTCACTCGGCGGACGGTTTCCGTGTCGCAGCGCAGACGCGTCAGCAGATCCTGCGCCATCCGCGACCCCACGGTCTCGTGATCGTAAAAATGGATGTTGCCGTCGGAGTCGACCGAACGGGTCGATGGCTTCCCGATGTCGTGGAGCAGCGTGGCCCAGCGGACATCCAACGAAGCGTCCTCGGGCAGATTGCCGACCGCCCGGAGCGTGTGTTCCCAGACATCCCAGCGATGCCAACCGTTCTGCGTGCACCCCGCCATCGCGCCCAGCTCGGGGGCGAACTGTTCCAGCAAGCCGGAGGTCCGCATCTTCTCCAAGCCGTCGGCCGCACCCGGCGCCTTGAGCGTCTTGACCACCTCGTCGCGAATCCGTTCCCAACTGATCCCATGCTCGGCGCTGAGCCGGAACGCATTGGCGCGGATCGCCTCGAAAGTCTCGTCGGCGATCGCGAATCCCAGCTTGGCCGACAGCCGACACGCACGCAGCATGCGCAGGGGATCGTCGGTGAATGTTGTCTCGGGGTCGAGCGGGGTGCGCAGAATCCTGGCATCCAAATCCGCACGTCCCGTCCCGAGCGGGTCCACAATCTCCCCGGAATGCAGGTTCTGCAGGAATGTGTTGACGGTGAAATCACGCCGGCGGGCGTCGGAGAGCAGGGTACCGGGTGCCACCACGGGTTTGCGCGACCCTTTGCGATAGGTCTCGTCCCGCGCGGTCACCAGCTCGACTTGCGTCTCTCCGACATGAACCATGGCGGTCCCGAACGCCGGATACGTTACCGGAGGATGGCGCGCGATCCGCTTTTCCCAGAGATACCGCGCCACCGCGCCGGCATCCCCTTCCAGCACCAAGTCGATGTCGGGAGATTCACCCGAATGCCCGAGCAGGCAGTCGCGCACATAGCCGCCCACCAGATACAGTCGGCCCTCGTATTCGGTCCCGCGGGTAGCGTCCCGCAGAATGCGGAGGGTGTCGTCCATCGGTCGGTATCTTACCGCGCAGGCCGTTCCCGAGCGTCTGCCGTCCGCATCCGTCAGACTGTCCTCGGGAGGTAGACTGAACCCCGTGACCACGCCCCTTCCGTTGCCCCGCCGCCCGATTCGGGAAACGGAACCCGGTTCGCCCGTCCGGAGGTCCGCGTGGCACTGAACTGGGGGCCATTCGCTGCGCTCCGCCACCGCAACTACCGACTCTTCATGAGCGGCCAGTCGTTCTCGCTGGTCGGCTCGTGGATCCAGACCACCGCGCAAGGCTGGCTGGTGACATTGCTCGCCACAAACGAAGACAACGCCACGGCATGGCTCGGCGCGTCCAGCCTGATCGGTTCGCTCCCCATGTTCTTCGGGTCGTTTGTCGGCGGGGCCATGGCCGACCGATCGAGCAAGCGCACTGTCATTCTTGGCATGCAGGTCGTGCAATGCCTGCTCTCCGGCGCGATGGCCGCGCTCGTGCTGTCCGGCCAGGTCCGCCTCTGGCATGTTCCGTTGTTCGCGTTCGTCCTCGGCATCACCCACGTCTTCGACATCCCCGCCCGGCAATCGTTTGTCGTCGAAATGGTGGGCAAGGAAGATCTGCCACGGGCGATCGGGTTGAATTCGTCGCTGTTCAACGCCGCACGGGTGCTCGGGCCGTGGATTGCCGCCGACCTGATCCGACGTCTCGGCGCCGGTCCCGGCGAGCTGGCCGGCGTAGGGCGCTGTTTTCTCTGGAACGCCCTGAGCTATGTCCCGGTCATGATCGGCCTCGCAGCCATGCGCGGGGATTTCCGCCCGAAGGCAGCCACCCGCGAACCACTCGCCGCGCAGTTGCGCGAGACCGCCGTTTTCCTACGCGACCACCGGGGACTGCGCGCCCTGCTGGGCTTGCTCGCCGCCGGCTCGCTCTTCATGACCGCCGACTGGATCCTGCTGCCCGCCCTCGCGAAATACGTTTTCGGAACGGACGCCAACGGGTTCGGGGCCCTGATGGCGCTGCGCGGGGTCGGGGCACTCGCCGCCGCACTCACCATGGCGTCTCTCGGGCGCACCGGACAAAGCACCCGATTCGTACCCTGGGCCGGTTTCGCCTGGCCGCTCCTCTCGATCGCCACCGTACTCTCCGGGTCGTTCGAAATCGCGCGCTGGCTCATTCCCTTCGCGGGATTCGGCATGATCTGCTTCCTGGTCGGATGCAACCAAGCCATCCAAACATCCACACCGGATCACATGCGCGGACGCGTGATGGGTGTGCACGCGTTCCTGATGATGGGTCTCAACCCACTCGGCAGCCTGCTGGCGTCCGCGATCGCCGGCCAATGGGGGACGTCCGCTGCGGTGGTCTCCGGAGGCGTCGCCACCCTGCTCTTCGCCACCTGGTTTGTGGTCCGCAATCCCGTGCTGCGCACCATGGACCTGCGCGAAAACTAAATCCCGGACAACCCCTCGTGTCCGTCGGGAGCAACGGACCGTCCCAACGCCGTCATTTTCGTTGACGTTCAGGCTTGCTCGGAAGGCACCAACTTGAGCGCATTCCCCCGGAAAATCTTGTCCTGAACTTCCTCCGGCAACTCAAGACCGTTCAGAAACGAAATCAAGTCGCCGCCGTAATAATCGCGCCCGAACAACAGCCGATCGGCAAAACGGATCAGGAACGACCGCGCATGCTCGGCATCCCGCTTCAAGGCATTGAGCGCCGAGCCCGCCGACAAGTCGGCGAACAGGTTTTCGTGACGATCGAACAGTGCGTGCAAACGTCCCCCCGGAACAATCGGCCCGCTCGGGTACGCCGAACTGTCGCCCGCACAATCCCCCGAGATTTCACGCCAGAAACCGGGCGCATGCCCCACAAACCGCGTCTGCGGACACGCAACCAACGCACGTTCCAGATTGTCGATGGTCCCACCGTACCAGTTGCGCTGGTACGCCCCCGCCAAATACGGAACATCCAAATGCAGGACCACCGGACACCCGAGCCTGCCCGCCGTCCGGTCCACCTCCAGACAACGCGGATCGTCGAACAGCATCCGGAATTTCCACTCCCCGCTGACCCGCACCCCGTGGATGCGCACCGCCGACTCGAACAGTCGCGGAGCTTCCGGAAGCTGGGGATGGGGGAAATAGCCCAAGACAAAGCGATCCGGGTACAAGTCCCGGCAACGGATCAAGTCGCTGAGCGGAATGCCCGCGTGCGTCCCGTCCGGCCGGTGATGCAACGGATTGAGCACCCCGTGGTACGCCGGCTCGTCCTCGTGCGGCAGGATCTCCCAGCTGAGCAGCCACGCCCGGTCGATCCCGTGCGCGTCCATGTCCGTCACCAACCCCGCCGCATCGCGGCCGTGCCAATAAACGTGCTGGTGGCTGTCGATCCGCCGAATCATCGCGGTGACTTCGTCTTCCGCCGACGCGGCGTCGTGCCACGGCGCACATGGTACGCGCAACCCCGCGAGCACGCGGCGCGGTCCGGAGACTCTCCCGATTGCGCGATAGCCCGGCAACCGGCACAGGCGATTCCCGGCCCCCCGCAGTACGGGCACACGGAAACATCCGATCGGTCCGCCGGGTCGCCGCAATGCGGGCATTTCAACCAACGTTCAGTCGGAGCCAGGGACGCGTCCACCGCCACCCGCTCGTCAAACACAAAGCACTCGCCGTCGAACAAACCGCCGTCCGGATACTCGGCCAGATACCCGAGAATGCCGCCCTGCAGTTGCCAGACATTGTCAATCCCGCGCTCCTGCATCGACAGAATCGCCTTTTCGCAACGGATGCCGCCGGTGCAGTACATCAGGACCTTGGTATCCGGCGCGATCGGGTGCGTGCCGACCCACTCGTCCCACTGCGTGAACGTCCGCAAGCCCGGGTCCACCGCCCCTTCGAAACGGCCGATGCGCACCTCGTACTCGTTGCGCGTGTCCACCAGCAATACATTCGACTCGGTCCGCAACACCCGGTCCCATTCCTGCGGGGTCAGATGGTGGTTCAACGGCGACTCCGGAAAGACCCCCGGCCGACCCGCGCCGACAATTTCCGGACGTCGGTCCACCTTGGCCTTTCCAAAGACATGGTCCGGAGCGGACGAGTCCTTGAACAAGATCGAATCAACCCCGGTCAGGTCGGCGATCGATTGTTCCCAAACGTCCAGACGATCCGGCGGCAGGCTCACCGTGCCGTTGAAGGCCTC
>CAZYBA010000194.1:0-6429 GCA_964646105.1 uncultured Armatimonadia bacterium | reverse complement strand
TTTTTGTTTCCGGAGAATGAATTACCCGTCCCGTGGCCTCGTTCCTCGGCCGTCCGTCTTCCACGGGACCTGTCGGTGCGCTTCGCGCGTTGATTTCCGCGGGTTCCATCCCCCGGGGAAAAGGCCACGCCCGGTCAGCCCTTGATGGCGCCGGCCGTGATCCCCTTGGTGAGCTGTTCCTGCAACGCCAGATAGACCGCAAGCGTGGGCAGCATCGCGATCACCAAGCCCGCGAACAACAACCCGAAATCCGACTTGTACTGGGCCTGCATCGAAATGCCCGCCAAGCCCAGCGGCAATGTCTTCAACGAATCCGAACTCAGGAACACCATCCCGAACAAGTACTCGTTCCAGAGTCCCAGGAAATTGAAAATGGCGACCGTGACGAGGCCGGGGCGCGCGAGCGGCAGCATGACCGAGAAAAATGTCCGGGTCTCCGACGCGCCGTCGAGCATCGCCGCCTCGCGGACGCCCCCGGGCAATGTCCGGAAAAACGCAGTCAGCGTGAACACCGTGAACGGCAGGCTGGCCGCCACATATATGACAATCAACCCGAAATGCGAGTCGTGCAGCGAGACAGTGAGGTCCCCGAGGCCGATGGAGCGCGCGATGGGGGCCAGCACGCCTGTGGCTGCCTCGCTCATGTCCGCAAACTGGAAGAAGAGCGGGATCAGGATGAGTTGCATCGGGATCAACAGGCCACTCACAAACACCGTGTGAATGAACCCGCGTCCCGGAAAGTCGAACCGCGCCAGCGCGTACGCGGCCATGGAGCCGAGCAGGAGCAGCAACGCCAGACTCACCACCACGACCTTGGCGCTGTTGACAAAGTAGCCGCTGAACTTGCTGCCCACCCACGCCTTGCGGAAGTTATCCACCAGAGGCTTGGCGGTCTCGGCGGAAGGACGTACGATCGCGGCCGGCGGACCGAAGGGATTCTTGTAGATCTCCTGGGTGCTCTTGGCGCTGGTGCCCAGAACCCACAGCATCGGCAACACTACGGCCAGAAACCAGACCGCCAGCAACCCCGTCCGCAGACCCTTGCCCAATCCCGCGATCAGTCGGCCCATCAATACTCCAGCCTTTCGCGACGCATCAAGCGGAAACTCACCAATGTTGCCACCAGCACCAGCCCGAACAACAACACCGCCACCGCCGAGCCGTAGCCGACGTTGTACTCCTCGAACACCTTCGCGTACATGAGGGTCGCCATCGTGTGCGTGCTCGGACCGGGACGCCCGTTCTCCATCACCCAAACGGCGTCGAAGAACTTGAGACCCCCCACGACCAGGAAAATGATGCCGGTGGTCAAGACATCCCACATCAGGGGCAGCGTTATCCGGAAGAACTGCACCGCCGGGACCGCGCCGTCGAGCTTGGACGCTTCGTAGTAGTCCTCGGGGATGTTTTCCATCGCGGCCAGGAACAGCACCATGTAGAACCCAACCGCGCTCCAGACCATCATCGGCACGATCGATGTCAACAATCGGCTGCTCTCGGTAAACGCCACGGGGTCGGTCTGGCCCAGCGCGGCGCGCAGGTTGTTGAGCAATCCCACCTTGGTCGGACTGTAGATCAGCACCCAAAGCAGGGCGATCGCGACGGAACTCACCACATTCGGGAAGAAGAACGCCACCCGGAACACCCGGGCCCCGCGCACCCTCTGGTGCACAATCCACGCGAAGAACAACGACAATGCCAGGATAATCGCCCCGGGAACCACGGTAAGGTAGATGTTGTGCCCGATCGCGGTGGCGAAGTCGGAGCCGGACGACACCATCTTGGCGAAGTTGGCGAGCCCCACGAACTCGGCCTTGCCCAGACCGTCCCAGCGGGTCAGCGACATGCGCAGCGCATTGAATGCCGGCAGCAGCACAAAGACCCCGTAAACCAGCAGGGCCGGACCCAGGAAGAGGATCAGGAAACGGACCTTGTCCGCGCGTCGTGTCATGCCGGTGGCACCCCCCGCCGCGGTGGCTTGTAAATCTCCGGATTGCGCCGTACGGCATCCGCTCCCTTTTCCAGACGTTCTGCGAACTGCTCGGGAGTGATCTTGCCTGCCAGCAGATCGGCCTGGCCTTGCTGAAGGACGGTCCGCGAGAACTCCAGGTAAAGCTGGCCGAGCCGGTCGGAATAAAGCCGGGTGCTGGCGGTCACGATGTCGATGGCCCCCTGCAACGCCGAGGACACCGGAACCCCGCGGAAACACTCCTTCACGGGAGAGAGTGTGTCGAGCCGTTCGACGTAGCGCTTGGCGCTGCCGATGCTCAGCAAAAACTTGAGGAAATCGGCGGCGAGCTCGGGTTCACGGGCATCGTTGAACACGACGAAGTTCTCGCCGCCCCCGCCGTACGCCGCGCGCGGATCCCCCGCCCCGTTGTCCACCATCGGAACCGAAAAGCACGACATCTCGAAATCCTTGGGGAGTGCGGCCTTCATTTCATTTTTCAGCCAGAGTCCGCAGTACACCATCGCCGCCCTTCCGTTCACCCATTCGAGCTGGCTCTCGGTGTGGGTCATGGCCAGCGCGCCGGGTTGGAACCACTGCTGCGCCATTTCCTGCATCAAGCGGGCTGCGTTCACGAACGCGGGATCGAGGAACGCCCCGGGTTCGAGATCCTGGACGGCGTACCATTTCTCGAACGGCACCTGACGTTGGAAGAGCGAGAGGATGGTGGACCAGGCGTAGACGGGGTATTTGCCTTGGAATGCCAGAGGGGCGGTGCCGGATTTCTGGATGGTTTCGCACAGGGCGGCGAATTCGGACCAAGTGGTGGGGACTTCCCATCCCTTTTCACGGAACTGTCGCTTGTCGTACCAGCAGACCCAGGTGCCCAGGTTGCTCGGCAGGGCCCAGGTCTTGTCTTCGTAAACGAAATCGGACAGGACACCACTGACCAGGGTGTCGCGCCAAGGTTTGTCGGGTTGGTCGTAGGCGGGTGACGCGAGGGCCGTGTCGAGTGGGAAGAGTTTGCCGGCGACAATCAGCTTCCAGACGGGCAGGTTGCAGCTGGCGAGGTCGGGCGGATTGCGGCGCAGGATGCGCGGCTTGATTTTCTCGTCGACCCGCGGGTCGCCCCAGAGGTCAACCCGGACGTCGGGATGCAGGGCCTCGTACCGTTTGGCCATTTCCTTGTGCCAGTCGAGTCCGAAGCCGCCTTCGAAAATGGCGACCTCGAGCACCTTTCGCTTGTCCGAGCGGTCGGTGATTCGGCAGCCGGGCAGCAGGGACGCGCCAAGCGCGGCGCCGGAACCCAGGAAATGACGTCGATCCACGGGCTCCACTGTAAGACCGGTGGGGGCTTTGGTGCAACCATGGTGTTGTCAACCGTTATTGCGGCGCTGCGTTGTGAGGCCCGATGGCGTGCTCCATGGGAACTCGCGATTGCGTGATCAGCGGTTGCCGAGGCAGTAGAGGGCGTCGTACGTGCGCAGGAACAGGCGGTTGTCGGCAACGGCGAGGCAGGATCGGCTGCCTTCAGGCAGGATGCCCTCCCCGACGATACGGAATGTCCGACCGGGCTGGAGGATGACCGTGCGTCCGTTGTCCGAGACAGCGTAGAGCAATCCGCCTGCCATCATCAGGGAGGCGTAGAACCGTCCTCCGAGCCGCTCCTTCCAGACTTCCTGGCCGGAAGCGGTGTCGACACAGGTGATGAAGTCCGAATCGGCCGTGAAATAAAGGAGGCCATCGTGCCAGAGGGGAGAGCTCATGGTCGGGACCCCGCGGGCGATTTTCCAGGCAATGTCGGATTCGGCGGGAGCGCGGTCGTGGTTGATGTTCACTGCCCAAAACTCGGGGCGGTTGAATCCGGTATTGAGAAAAAGGTGGTTGCCTCCGACCACGGGCCGGGCGGCGTTCGAGAAACCGGTGTGCGGGATCCGCCATAGTTCACGTCCGGTGGCGGGGTCGAGGGAGATGAAGTACCGCGCAGCCACGGTGACGAGTTCGTCGTGTCCCTTGCGTTTCCAGAGGAGCGGGGTCGAGAACGCTTTGCGCTGGTCGGGATCGGATGCGGCTCCGGTCTTGTCGGCGGCCCAGTCGATGCGCCGGTCGGACTTCCAGAGAGTTTTGCCGGTGCGCAGGTCGAGGGCCGCGACAAACTGCGCATCGGTGCCGTCGAGCGTGATAAAAACCCGGTCTTTCCCGATGACCGGCGACGATCCCGGGCCTTGGAAATGGAGGCAGTTGAGATCGGTGCGGGTCCAGAGGGGTTTTCGGGTGCGGGTGGAGTAGGCGACGGTGCCGTAGGTGCCGAAGTGGGCGACCACGACATCGCGGGTGGCGGTCGGCGACGGTGACGCGTAGGTGTTGCCTTGCGCGCCGATGCGCTCGGGATTGGGGTTGGTGAAGACTTTGTCGTCAATCAGGATTTTGCCGTTTTGCCGGTCGACACAGACGACATATTGTTCGTGCCCGCGTTCGGTGGCGGTGGTCAGCCAGACTTGGTTGCCCACGACAATCGGGGACGACCATCCGGCGTCGTGGACGGGGGTGCGCCAGAGCACGGACGAACGTTCGGACCAGGCCTTGGGAAGCCGGTCGGCATCCGCGTGGCCGTTCGCGGACGGTCCGCGGAAATCGAGCCACTGGTCGGTGGGCTTGGCGGGGATACGGAACATGGCAAAAGGTTCCGCGCCCGGGGGGGATGGTCCTGCTGATCCGGGTCGCCGCGGACAACGGAAGGGGTTGTGTCCGCGGCGGGTGGGTCGGTCGGGGCTGGATGCTACCGACTTGGTGTGGCGGCTCAGGAGGCGCGGAAGCCGTACCCGAATCCGTGCCGAGTTTCCAGGAGTACTCCGGTCGATACCGGGAGTTTGCTACGCAGGCGGCGGATGTGGACATCGACCGTGCGTTCCCCGCCGCAGAAATCGGCTCCCCAGACACGTTCAATCAACCGGCGTCGGTCGAAAAATCGGCCCCGGTTGCGGGCGAAGAATGCGAGCAGCTCGAACTCCCGGGCGGTGAGGGGGACCGATTGTCCATCGTCGGTTTCAGCGGTGCAGTGGTCGGGGTGGATACGGGTGCCGGGCAGTTGAATCAGGCCCGATGCCGCGGTGTCATGGATACGGTGCCGCAGGAGAGCGTTGACCCGTGCCTTCATCTCCCGTGGATCATACGGAGCGCATTGAAAATCGTTGGCATCGCGGTGCCAATCGGAATTGACGAGGTGTTGGGCTTGGACAAGGGCGAGTATCGGAATCCGTGGCGAACGTCCCCAACTGTCGTCGGCGGCGTAGCGGACGCGACGCAAGGTATCCGGGCTCCCCGCGTGGACGAGATCGGTGATCATGACGTCAGGGGGGTGGTTGACGTTCAGGTCGATCGGACCGGCCATCGGAGGGAGTCGTTGGATTTGTATGTGCCAATGGTTTTCGGCCACAGATTGGAATCGGCCAACGATGTCGTGATTTCTTGCTTCGACGGGCCGGACTACCAAGAGTTGAATCATGACGAATATGTCCTGTGTGCGGGGACGTTCGGTCTGAGTCGGGGCGTGAGATCGAACACGCTCGTTTTGTAACGGCGGACTGTCGCGGCTCCACTGGGTTTGCTCTTTCGGCGCAATCCCTTGCCTCCATACAGACCAATAGCTGTTGGAATGGTTCCGCTTGGGTCGTCGTTTTTGCCCCAATGTATCTATAAAAGAGAACGGACGTCCGGCGGCGACGTAGGTTCAGCAGTACCAATTTATTATTTAATGGTATCTCCGTAGGTCGGCGACGGTCCGGAGGCCCGAGTCTCCCCAGAAACGTTACCCCAAGGCCGTCGCCGACTTCCGATCCGCACGGTGCGGTTTCCTGACAAGGAGAATCGTACCAATGCGGGTCCTTTTCTCTCCAATGCGCCTCTGGAAGCCTGCTGGCCCGGTTGCCTTGCAACGGGAGGTCGCGATGGCAGTATCCGGGGTGATTGTTACCAAAGTGTTACCAATCGGAAGTTTTTTTAAGATGAATTAACTTTTAAATATATATCAAAATTGATATCTCTCACGAAAAACTGAATTGAATTGAATTTCATTGATCCAATCTCCGATTCCGGCCTTTCCTGATTTTGTTTTCAGGTGATTGAAATCCGGATTCGTTTATCTCTATTCCAAGTATTCGTTCTTGGAATGTGTGTCGGTCGAGCGGCAAACCAGTCCGGCCTCGATTCCGGAGTGGAAAAGCACACGTAAATGTTAGGGATTATCAGTATCTGTCGATCGTCAATCGCATCCGTTGTCGGAATTGGCCCGGCAGGGATCGACGCATTGATCGAAGTTACTCGATGCCGGAGGGACGAATCCGTGCGGTATTCCCATCCAGTTTCCGTAGCGACCCAGTGGCCCGAGAACCCAAGGCCCAGCCCATCGCGGCACCGGTCCCCAACCCGAATGTCACCCCCCAGGCCACCATGCCCCACGGTCGACCCCACAGCGCATGCAG
>CAZYBA010000193.1:0-6439 GCA_964646105.1 uncultured Armatimonadia bacterium | reverse complement strand
CTCGACCAACAGCATGTGCTCGGCCAACCAGCCTTCGTCCCGACCGATGGCGGACGCAATCCGTAGGGCAAAGCATTTCTTTCCAAGCAACGCATTCCCGCCGTAGTTGGAACCAAACGACCATATTTCCCGATCCTCGGGGAAATGGCAGATCCAGCGCCGTTGAGGATCAAGTTGGCCGGTGCTGTGGAACCCAAGGACAGCGTCGGCACCCGCATCAAGCGCCTTCCAGGCTGCGTCTCCCATCCGCGTCATAGCACGCATCGAGAGCACCACGTACGGACTGTCGGTGAATTGGACGCCCAGACGGGCGAACGGCGAGCCTTCGGGACCGAGGAGGTACGGAACCACGTACAGGGTGCGGCCAACCATCGCACCGTCGAAGGCATCGGTCAGGTTTTCCCGCGCGACGGCCGGATCCCACCAGCGATTGGTGGGGCCGGCGTCGTCCGCAGACCGGCTGCAGATAAACGTCCGGTCCTCGACCCGCGCGACATCGGAGGGATGCGACCGGTGCAGATGACAACCCGGCCATGCAAGCGGAAGCAATGTACCGTCGTCCACCATCGCGTTCGTGAGGAGCTGTGCTTCGCGGTCCGAGCCGTCGCACAGCACGACAGTGTCGGGTCTGCACAATCGTTGAAATGTATCGAGCGCGGCTTGTATCCGCGGAGAAAGTGTGTGATTCACCAAGGGTTCCTCTGAATGCATGTCGGCACATCTGCGTGCCCTGCTTAGGATAAGTGTACCTAAATTAGGACAGTCCTAATTCCCTATCCGCAAGAAACACTGTCAGGAAGCACGTATTCATTTCCCGGCGCCATGAGATGATTTCGCGGTTGTCCACGCATATCGGGCGTGAACGCAGCGTGGGCACGCGGGTCGGATTCAGCCGACCGATACGATGATCCCAGGGTGTGCAGGACCATGCGAAACCGTGTCCCTGCCCCTGCCGTCCATACCCCGATGCACTGGTCGCGTAGCCGGATCGTCGTTGGTTATCGGAGGCGGCGCAAATCGAACCCGCGGACTCCCGGGGCCTCAACCTGCGAAAACGCGATTTCGTCCGGTAGTTCGTGCCCTGTCGAGATGCCGGGACGCCCGAGCCATGGATTCGCCCATCGGGCGGTTCGGATCGATTGCCGTGACACCGATGCTGACAGTCACCGATTCCGGCGTACCCAAATCCGCGGTCCAATCCGCGTTGGCAACCCGCTGGCGCACTTTCTCGGCAACATCGTGAGCGAAAAATATGTTGGTCTCGGGAAGGACGACGGCAAAAGTGTCGCCGGAGATGCGTGCGACAATGTCGGAGAGGCGGATCTGGACACCTACGAGGTCGGCCACCCGCGCCAGGATTTGGTCGCCAGTCGGTCGTCCGCAAAGTTGATTCCACCGTGCCATCCGGTCGACGGCGACCAATGCGATGGCGGTCTTGCGCCGGTAACGACGGGCGCGCAATATTTCCCGTTCCAGCCATGCGTCGAGGAATGCGCTCGAGAAAGTCCCGGTCAACGCATCGTTGAGGGGCACCGGGTTACCGGCGATGTCCTGGTCGATTTCCGAAGTCGCGGTTTCGGTCCGATTCGTGTCGAGTTGGTACATGGGGATCCTCTTCGGCCTTTGTCCGGAATCGCATCTCCAACGGGATCAGTTTGGTCGTGGCGGGAGGTTTGCAACCGCAACCTCCGCACCCGCCGGTTCCGTCCCATCGGTTCCACGCCCGCCAGCAGTGGCGGACCAGATGGATTGTCGACGCAGCCACCAGTACCCCTGCAAGAATCGCGCCAAAATCGTTCATGACGCACCAAAAAGAAAGCCAATTTGACGAATCAGGTATGTTACCCCCCACGCCAGGCCTGTCATGTACCCCATTTGGAACATTGTCCAACGCCAGGAGTTGGTTTCCCGACGGACCACTGCGACCGTGCTGATGCATTGCATGGCCAGAACATAGTAGACCATCAGGGAGATTGCCGTGAGAGGCGTGTATACCGGTTTGCCGGTTTCGGGATCGCGCTGCGCCCGCATGCGATCCGCCAAGGCCAACGTGGCCTTGCCGCCGGTTTCCTCAAGATCGCCGTCAATGTTGTAGATGGTCCCCATCGCCGTGACAAAAACTTCGCGAGCGGCGAACGACGCCACCAACCCGATTCCCATGCGCGCGTCAAATCCCAACGGCTTGATCAACGGTTCGATGGTCGAACCAATCCGACCTGCGTAAGACGTTTCCATCTGTTGCGCCGGTGTGGCTCCAGGTTGCTTCGGGTATGTCGACAAGAACCAGAGCACGATGGAAATGGACAAGATCAAGGTCCCGGCACGCTTGACAAACATCCACGCACGCTCGACAACCTGAGTCGCGATCGCCTTCACATTGGGAGCCCTGTAGGCTGGCATTTCCATCAGGAACGCGGGTGGTTCGCCTTTCAGGATGGTGCGGTTGAACAACCAAGCCATTGCGAACGCGGCAACCGTACCCAAGGTGTACATCCCCAGCAGCACCAAGGTGGACAATCCGATTCCAAACGAGCGCCCTCCCGATTGGATCCCGATCGCCGTCGTGTCCGGCAGGAATGCGCCGGTCATGAGGGCGTAGACCGGAATCCGGGCCGAACACGACATCAGAGGCGCCACGAGTATGGTGAGCAGACGCGCCTTGGGGGATTCAATGGTTCGGGTGGAGAGTATTCCAGGAATCGCGCACGCATAACTGGAGAGCAGGGGGACGAACGATTTCCCGTGCAATCCAACACGACTCATGAGGCGGTCCATCAGGAAGGCCGCCCGAGCCAGGTACCCGGTGTCTTCCAACAGGGCAATGAAAAGGAACAGGATAAGGATTTGCGGGAGGAAAACCAGAGTATTGCCGACACCTCCGAAGACTCCCGCAATCACTAGATCTCGCAAATCCCCCTCGGGCAGGAGAGGGGCCAGCACACCCCCCAGTGCGTCAATACCCGCCTGGATGGCATCCGCCGGAATGCTCGCCCATCGAAACATAGCCTCGAACACCAGCACCAGCAGTGCGATGAAGATGGCATATCCCCAGAAACGATGCAGGAGCACCTTGTCGAGACGGTCTTCCCAGCCGATCGGCTCCTCGCGGGACCGTTGAACCGCACGGGTGGTGATGCGCCCAATCCAAGCGTAACGGGCCTCCGCAAGTGCCGTGGCGGGGTCCAGTCCGGAATCGTCAACCCGTTGGCGCGCGGCGCCCACGCATTCACGAACCGGAATGCTCCAGCGTGCCAATTCCCGCTCCAAACGGGCTGGTTGCACCAAGGAAAGCAGGACCGACGCCTCCACCTTGGCGTTGGGTTCGGGCAACCCATGAAATTCCACCAGAGCCCGGGCAATGCTGTCGATCGACTCCCCGATCAGCGACGGCTCGTGCACGACGCTGTGGCGCGGCGGAGGGACCGATTCTATTCCCTCGAGTACGGTGGTCAGGTCGCGCAGTCCCGCTCCCTTGCGCAAATCGATCCGCACCACCGGAACCCCGAGTTCCTCGGCCAATGTTTCCGTTCCGACCACCACCCCACGTTGCGCGGCCAAGTCCCCCATCGTGAGGACCACCACCATCGGGATTTGCAACTCCGCGAGTTGGGTGGTCAGGAACAGGTTGCGTTCCAGATTGGACGCATCCACGACATTGACCAAGGCCGAGACCTTAGCTGCATCGGGCAGGAATCCGAGCAGGACGTCACGCGTGATCTGCTCATCCGGCGAATGCGGCGTAAGCGAGTAGGTCCCGGGCAAATCAACCAAGCGAACGCGCGAACCTCCGGAGAGCACCAAGTCGCCTTCCTTGCGCTCAACGGTGACGCCGGGGTAGTTTCCCACCTTTTGACGCAATCCGGTCAGGGCGTTGAAAAGCGTCGTTTTGCCCGAATTCGGGTTGCCGACCAGTGCTAACGTGGACATGCGGTCTGGAAAATGGCCGGAAGATTAGTTGCCTGCAGGAAGTTCGACACGGATCGCCTCCGCCTCGTCCACACGCAGCGAAAGACGGTAGTTGCGCAACCGCACTTCCAGCGGACCACCGAACGCCGCACGTCGCGAAATCTCGACCTCGGCACCACGTGTGAAGCCCATTTCCAGCAATCGACACCGATGCTGCCCGGCAACATGGGCCACGCGGGCCTTCTGGCCGCGGCGCAGACAATTCAAACCACACTCGAGCATTGTGGTCGAGCAAGCCGAATCACACGACGTTTCCTTCAACGGACAACCATGGCCTTTCACGGGTATCCTAGCATGAACGGATCGGCCGGGTCAATAAATCCGACCAAAATGGTCGGAGAATAATTTCGCCCCGGGACGCAACCCTGTTTACAGATGCGTGTCTGTGATTCGGCACCGTGCCCTGCACCCTTGGCGCCCTGGCCGCTCCCATGCCGACATCGACTTCCCCTCTGTCTCGACGCGCAGCCAATGCCCCGCCGCAGTTCCCTCCGGCGGGGCCCGTCGGCGCGATGTCGGATTCCGAATTGATTGCAATGCATCGGGACGGGCAAACCGATGCGTTCGCCATCCTGTTCGAGCGCTACCAGGGTTCCATATTCAATCTAGTACACCGCATGGTCCGCGGCGAAGACGCCTACGACCTGACCCAGGACATCTTCCTCAAGGCGCTGCGCGCCCTCCCCACGTTCCGTGGCGATTCGAAATTCAGCAGCTGGATCTTCACCATCGCCCGGCATACCTGCCTCAATCACCTGCGCCACAAGGGGGTGCTCACCGAAGAATCGCTGGAGACCAGGACCGAAGAGAACGAGTCGACGGCTCCTGTATCCCGCCGCCCTTCCGTCGAACGCAGCGTCGAGTTGCGTGAATTGGAGGAAATCGTGGGCGCGGTACTGGCCCGGATGCCGGCCGATGCGCGCCTGTTGCTGGTGCTGCGCGATTTCGAACAGTTGTCCTATGAGGAAATCTCCCAGATCACAGAACTCTCCATCGTCAACGTAAAGTCGCGACTCCACCGCGCGCGACAACTCTTCAAGCGACTCTTCACGCCTTGGATGGATTGGTTACCCGAAGGAACCTTGCCATGAACACCGATTTCCACGAATGCGAATCCTTCCGCAACGAGTTTTCCCGTCTGCTGGATGGAACCCTACCCCCGAGCACCGCCGAGTCGGTAGAAGTGCACCTGACCCAATGCCCCGGTTGCAGTCGAGAATGGAATGATTTCCGCAGGCTCATCGGGTTTCTGAATGCGCTGCCACCCAAGGAACCCGTGTTGGATATGTGGCGGGAGATACAGCCCGAGGTCGCCGTAATCGTTCATGAGCAACGTCTCCCATGGCCGAACCGCCTTCGGTTGCGTCTGGGACGTATCGTCTCGAACGCTGCTGCCGGAGCCATTGTCTTCACGGGCCTGGTTGCCCGAAACACCGATTCGGCGTTACGGCGTTTTCTGGTGGACGATCCCTTCGAATCAGGAAACGGTGCCCGGACATAATGGAATTGTCGAATATCGCGAGTTGGCTTGTCCAGTCGCCGTGGGCGACCGTTGCCGTGCTGATGGTCGGATTCGCCCTCTTGTTCCATGAAATGCTGACCCCTCTTACCTGGGGCTGGACCGGGACGCTCGGGGTCCTCGCCGTAGGGGCCGTATTCGCCGCGGAATGGACCGTCGGCACCGGAGGATGGGCAGGCATACTCCTGATGCTCCTCGGATTGACACTCCTATTGCTGGAAATCCATGTCTGGCCCGGACGGGGCGTATGCGCGGTCTTCGGACTGCTGCTGCTGTTCGCCGGGATGTTCCAGACGTTGGGAGCGACACAACGGCCGGCGTTCGCACTGAGTGTCTCGACATCCGTATCTCTGGCCACATTGATCGCCTTCTTCGCCTACCTGCCGAAATCTCCCCGTTGGCGAGCGATCGGTCACGAAATCCTTTCCCGATCGGGCGCGGGCAGGGATTCGTCCCACCCCCCTGTCGCACCGGGTTCACTCGGGACGACCCTCACCGATCTTCGCCCTATCGGAACCGCCCTGTTCGACGGGATACCCTACGATGTGGTGACCGAGGGCGAGTTCTTGACGACCGGTGTCGCGGTTCGTGCCGAACGTCTCGAGAACGACCGTGTGGTCGTGGAATCGATTGCCTCGGAAAAATCCGCCAATTTCCCTGAAGGCGTTTCCTGAACCGATCTCACCGGACGACCCCTATGGCGCAATCCCATCTGTTTCAACCCATTTCAATCCCGGGAAGCCCCCGGGTCGTTGCGTCGCCCGCACCGTTCCCTTATTGGACCGAGCCATTCCAAGGTCCCGTCGAGTTGCCCGAATCCGGCACCTCGATCGTCCTGATCACCCATCGTCACGCCCAGTTGAACCGGGGGGAGAGCGCCTTTTCGTTGAAATCGGGTATGTTTGCGGTCGTCCCGGGAGGCGCGACCCTCGACGGGGATCCCGCGGGGTTGGC
>CAZYBA010000192.1:3666-6468 GCA_964646105.1 uncultured Armatimonadia bacterium | reverse complement strand
TCTCGCTCTGGAGCTGGTACCTGCCCCGTCCCGGTGGCGGTTTCAACACCTGGATGGAAATGGTTTACCCGTACGTCAAGAACCGAGACCTCTTCATCTGCCCGAGCGCGCCCAAGGACCGCACCGCGTACACCACGGCCTGCGCCGGGACCGCCGAGCTTCCGGGGAAACTGGTCTCCACCTACATTTTCCCGGGTTGGATCCGCTACACCTACTACAACTGGTTTGGCACCATCATGTTCGCCGGGTTCCCGATCCCGAACACGGCCGCGTGCACCCAGCCTTGGGAATCCTGCGTCTCGTCGGAATTCGTAGCCAACCCGGCTGAATCGGCCTACCTGATGGAAGGCTTCCTGGTCGCCTATGCTCCGTACGCCGACAACCAGTTCGGCAGCGCCTGCACCACCGGCTTCAAGATCCACACCGATCCGCAGGCCAAGACGGTCTGGCGTCACCAAGACGGTGGCAACCTCGCCTACGCCGACGCTCATGTCAAGTACGTGAAGACGACATCCTTCTTCACGAACGCTTCGTCGAAGGCCAACTACGGTGGCGCCCAGTACCCGCAGAGCCCGTACATGCGGGTCGGAGACTGATCGCAGTGAACAAGCCCACAATCGTGACTGCGGTTGCCCTGCTTGCCTCGCTTGCTGCCTTTGGCTGCTCGAAGATGGAAGAAGAAAAGGCACCCACCGGTCCGACGGTGACCCCGCCGGCCGCGGGCACCCCGGGCGCCGCGTCCACGGAGAACAACGTCCCGACCAAGAGCGAGGAGCTTCCGCCCCCGCCTCCGCCGTCGGGCAACTAAGCCTCCGAAATCCCAACGGCAGCGGATCCACCCGGATCCGCTGTCGCTTTGTTGCGTGAAGGAATTTCCACCATGAAGGCATTGGCACTCATTGCATTGCTCGCCGGTTCCACCGTGATCCGCGCCAACGCACAGGCTCCTGCCGCCCTCGATGTGACTCCGGACCAGATGCGACTCGGCAATGCAACCCGCATCGCCAAGGCATTGCTGCGTCTCGCAAAGCGAAAACAGGGACGCATCGCGGTCACCGGCTCCGATTATGTCGCCAAACTGACCCCCTATTTCGGGAATGCGTCCGTGTTCACCGCCCCTGGCGAACCTGCAGGAACGGTCTCCTACCAATTCAACACCGCGCTGGCCGGGACGGAAGTCAAGTCGCTCGCCAATCCGGCGCAAACCGTACTCGTCTACTGCGGGCGCAATGGCAAACTCGATTTCCGCTTCGGCGGCCGGGCGTTGGTCGGCTGCGCGGACGGCGAAGGACGCTACGTAAGCAAACAAGACGCCGCCAAGTTGATTTGGAAGCCCTAGCGGAAATCCACCCTGAACCCCGTTGCTCATCCACCATGCCGCCTCGGGCCCGACATTGCGTCGCCTGGAACCAAAACCGTGATCGAAAACCGACTCCTCGAAACCTTCCTCACCCTTGTTCGTTTCAACACACCTTCACGCAACGAACTTCCCGCCTCCCAGTGGTGCGGCAATTTCCTGAGCAGCCTCGGCTTCGATGTCGAATTTGACGACGCAGGCGAGAAGGTAGGAGGGAACACCGGCAACCTCTTCGCGTTCCTCAAGGGCAATGTCGACAACGCGCCGGGGTTGCTGTTTTCGAGCCATCTCGACACGGTCGAACCAACTCCGGGCCTCGAAGTCCGTGTCGACGGCGACCGTATTGACGCGACTTCCGACACCATTCTCGGCGCCGATGACAAATGCGGGGTCGCCCCCATTCTCGAGGCGATGCGAACCTTGGTTGAATCCGGTGCCCCGCGACCCGACATCCAGATCGTACTCACCATCTGCGAGGAAATCGGTCTTGTGGGAGCCAGCCTGATCGATCCGTCCCGGATCCGCGCCCGCTACGGTTTCGTCCTCGACTCGGGTCCGCCGATCGGGGGAATTGTCTGCGCCGCCCCCGCCCAGGATTCGATTCGCGTGACGATACACGGGAAACCCGCGCATGCCGGAGTACATCCCGAAGCGGGGATCAATGCGATCGTCGCCGCCAGCCGCGCCGTCGCGGCCATGCAAATCGGACGCATTGACGAGCAGACCACCGCCAATGTCGGCACCATTCACGGAGGTACCGCCCGCAATATTGTTCCGGCGGAGGTGCAGTTGGTGTGCGAGGCCCGCTCCCGCGACAACTCCCGTCTGGATCGACAAACGGCCCACATGGTCGAAACATTCGAGCGGGAATGCGCCGCCATGGGAGCCCGCGCCGAGATCGAAGTCAAACGTCAATACCCGGCGTTCCACCTCGACACCGAATCGCCCACCGTCCGGCTTGCGTGGGATGCTGCCCAAGCCATCGGGGTGGAGCCGAAATTGCAGGAATCGGGAGGCGGATCCGACGCCAACCATTTCAACGGCTTCGGGGTGCCGACCGCAGTGCTCGCCACCGGAATGCGGGAAATCCACACGCACGACGAATACTGCCTGCTCTCGGACATGGTTCTCGACCACGATTGGATTGCCGCAATCGTCGCGTCCGCAACCCGGTAGTCCAACCAACCGATAGGGATTCCCGCGCGCCCCGTTGACACCCCGAATGCGCGGTATTCAGCCCGTCTTCAGGATCCGCGGCTAGAATGCAGGACATGAAACAGATCTGGATCGGCACGGTCGGCGTCGCGGCGCTCGGACTCGGCGCGGTGGCTCAAGTCACGGAGACACTTCCCAAGCCCTCGGTTCAAGTTACTGTCGAGGCGGGCTACCGCACCATTGTCTCGAACGGTATCCCCGACCACGCCACCGGCGCCTTTCCCAATCGC
>CAZYBA010000192.1:3404-3656 GCA_964646105.1 uncultured Armatimonadia bacterium | reverse complement strand
TCCGAGTTCCGATGGTCCCCCAACCGGCCTCCCAACCGGCCCGAGGAATCCTCTTCGGGGTCGCGGTCAACGGCATCCCTTTCGACCCCGGTACCGCCGAACTCTGGAACAACAATTTCGCATGGCACTACGAGGCACTTTCGGGTGCGTTCGGCCGCAACAACCGACTGGGGGTCGACCGAAATCTGGCCCATGTCCAACCGGACGGCACGTACCACTATCATGGTATTCCAACCGGATTGCTGGAAAACT
>CAZYBA010000192.1:0-3369 GCA_964646105.1 uncultured Armatimonadia bacterium | reverse complement strand
GGTTGGGCCGCCGACGGCTACCCGATCTACGGAAACCTCGGTCCTTCGGACCCGAAAGACCTCACATCCGCGCTTCGCACACTGCGCAGCAGCTACCGGTTGAAAACCGGCAATCGTCCCGCCGGAGACAGTCCGCAGGGCGTCTACGACGGATCGTTCTCACAGGATTTCGAATATGTCGCCGGCAGCGGCGATCTCGATGCGAACAATGGACGCAGCGGACCGACCCCGGAATTTCCGAACGGGACGTATTACTACGTCCTGACCGAGACCTTCCCGTTTGTGCCACGAACGCTCAGGGGCACTCCAGACGCCAGTTTCCGCAAGGGGGGGCCGGGAGTTGGAGGACCACGTGTCCGGCAAGAGGCCGCCCCGACTGCAACCGCCACCAACGGGCGTCACTGGTTTGTGGTCCGTGACGGAATTCTCTACCAGTTCGATGTCGTCACCGGCAATTTGGTCGGGAAAACAAATTTGCCTTCGCCGGAGAACCGTTGATCACAACGTCGTTCCTTGCCATCGGCCGCGCCCTTTTGCTGATCTGTTTGTTGTGTCTGCCCTCAACACGGACCAGCGCGCACGATCCCAAGTTAGCGTCGGTCAAGGTGATCCGGGAATCGGCTCGGACCACCATCGGGGTTTCCGTACACGTCTCGGCCCTGTCGCAGGAGACCGGGGCATTGTCGTCGCCGGACCTCGAGTCCGCACTGAGAGGGCGTCTCGCACTTGAGTTCGACGGCAAACCATGGAATCCCGCCACCGGAATGCTGCAACTCGACTCCGCCAACGATCTGGCGTACTGGCAAGGAAGCTTTCCCCAACCCGTGACCCGTGTGCGGCTCCTGGCGCCGCTGATTTCGAAGGATGCCGGGGCGTTCACGGTACTTCAGGTCTTCCTCGATGGAAAGCCCGTGGATGAGCAGTTCCTGGATGCCCGTTCGCCGCGAGTCTCCGATAGAGCGGGTCCGCTGTCGTCCCTGAGGCGATTCTTTGTGGAAGGTCTGCGCCACATTGCCGGTGGTTTCGACCATCTCGCCTTTGTCATGGGCTTGGTGTTGGTATCCCGCACGACGCGACGCGCGTTAGGGGCTGCCACCGGCTTCACAGTGGCCCATTCGCTGACCTTGGTGGCCACGACCCTCGGTTGGATCGCTCCGAATTCGGCGGTGGTGGAAGCCTTGGTGGCCGCGTCGATCGCGTTGGTGGCCGCCGATGCACTTTGGGGCGGTGACCGTGGATCGCGCCGCATTGGCGTTCATGCCCTCGGTTTCGGACTCGTGCACGGCATGGCATTTGCATCGGCCATCACCGCGTTGATGTCGGGGAGCACCGCCATCGGCGTGGCCTTGATCGGCTTCAACGCGGGTGTCGAGGTCGGCCAGGGGTTGTTTGTGCTGGCGAGCGCCCCGCTCCTGGGATGGCTGGCAGTTCGCTCCCCGAATCTTCACGGGCACTTGCGAAACACCCTAGCTTCATTCGTCGGCCTGGCGGGATTGTGGTGGCTCGGAGGACGAATGGCCGGATTGTTCGTCGGCTGAACAAACATTCAGATCGTACCGAGGTGGTTTTCCCGTACTCAGCGGCGCGCCCGCGACCTGCCGCGATCCGGTGATCAATCGGGTCTCAGACGCGCCTCGATTTGATCGATCGCCCACCGGGCGTGTTCCTGAACCACCGGATCGAGATCTCCACAGGCTTGCCGCAATGCATCGAGAGCCCGCGAATCCCCGACATTGCCCAAGGCAATGCAAACATTGCGCCGCAGCCGGGCGCGTCCGGTACGCAGCAACGGGGTACCCCGGAAGCGTTCCTGAAACCAGCGGTCGGACTCCAGCAGATCCAACAAATGCACCAAATTGGGGAATGCCCGCTCGGGATCGGCGGCTGCGAACCGGTTTTCCCGCGCGGCTCGGGCGTGGTCGTTCCACGGACAAGCGTCCAGGCAATCGTCACACCCGAAGATTCTCCCCCCAATCGCCGTCCGTAGTTCCTCGGGAATGCTTCCTTTGTGCTCGATGGTGAGATACGAGATGCAACGGCGCGCGTCCAAGGTCAGCGGCGCGACAATCGCGGCAGTCGGACAGGCTTCGATGCAACGGACACAACTGCCGCAATGGTTGCCGTCGAACGGTTCGTCGGGAGGAATGGGCGCGGTGGTCAACAGGGCGCACAGGAACGTGAAATTGCCCAGATCCAGCGAGATCAGGTTGGTGTGTTTTCCTTGCCAACCGATCCCCGCCCGGCGTGCCAGTTCCCGTTCCCGGATCGGTCCGGAATCGGTAAATCCGCGGGAAACGGCCCCGGGAAATTCCTGGGAAACCAGTTCGGCCAGCTGATCGAGGCGCGCCCAGAGGACATGATGGTAATCGTCCCCGCGGGCGTACTTGGCAACCACCCCGCGGGTGCCCTCTCCCACCGTTGGATCCGGATGGGCATAAGACACGGCTCCGACCAGGACGCATTTCGCATTCGCCAGCAACCGGGGATCGTCAAGGCGTCCGCTCCTCAGGAAATCGCGTCGGGCCAGCCAGTCCATTTCTCCATGCATTCCCGCTGCCAACCAGGAATGGACATGGGCTGCGTGATCGGGGCGCTCTGTCGACGTGAAGCGCAGGACATCGAAGCCAAGCCGGTTGGCGTCGGACCGGATGCGCTCGCGTTTCTCCACGATCAAATCGTTGTCGTTCAGCACGGCAGTTCGCGCCCGATCGACTCCGGGAACACGGGGGCGAGAATTCGCCTGCCTCGCGGAACAGTGCTCCAGTCAGGAACCGCCATGCCACCGAATCGGTCGCGCAGCACCCCGGCCGACTGATTGGGAAATCCGTTCCATTTGTCACGCATCGCCTGCATCGTACCGACCGTTTCGCCGACGATACAATCCAAGACATGCCTATCCCGTTCGAATCTCCGTTCCGCCATGGGTTTGCCCGCGTGGCGGTGGGTGTTCCCCGGGTTGCGCTGGCCGATCCGGCGCACAATGCGGAGGCGCTTCTGCGATTGTTCCGAGAAGCCCATGATGCCCACGCAACCGTGGCGGTGTACCCGGAATTGTGCGTGACCGGATACAGCAACGACGATCTGTTCCACCAAGAGACCCTGCTCGGATCTTCGTTGGACGCCCTCGCAACGCTTCGTGACGGGACAGGCGATCTTTCGCCTCTTTTCCTGGTCGGACTTCCGATGCGGATCGGGGACGGTCTTTACAATGTTGCGGCAGCTCTCCACGGGGGCCGAATACTCGGACTGGTTCCGAAATCCTATTTGCCTTCGTACCGCGAGTTTTATGAAACGCGCCAATTCCGCCCGGCCCGGGATTTGGTTGTCAATGAAATCCGTCTGTTCGGGCAGCCGATTCCCGTGGGAACC
>CAZYBA010000191.1:0-6501 GCA_964646105.1 uncultured Armatimonadia bacterium | reverse complement strand
AGAGGGCGCCCGTTCTGGATAAGGGTTCGTCGGAGCCCGGAGATTTATTCGTACGATTCGCGCTTGGGGGCCGGTTGGTCGTCGTCTTCCTCGCGTGGCTTTCGGACAATACGCTCGGGCATCGCCTGCGCGGTCATGGTTCCCATCTCCTTGGGTTCACCCGCTGCGGCTTCCTCGGAGGCAGTCGCCCCGGTCTTGGCCGCCTGGGGCATGGTCTTGGGGACCACCTTGATCGGCAACGCGCAATAGAGGTCGCAGTAGCCGGTCTCCGGATCCACCAACGCGGTCACATTCGACGGAATCCGCTTGGGCAACGCACGGTCGTCGGCGTTGGACGAGCGGTGCAGCATTTCCCCGGTGGTCGGGTTGGTGTACTGGTAGGTCACCCGTCGGCCGTAAATGTTGTCGACCGAGATATTTTCCGCATTCAACAAACGGGCCATCACGGGGATGCCGTACCCGGCAAGACGTTCGCAGCGGCTGTCGTGCTGTCGGGCCCGGTATGGGAAATAGACGGTCCCGGCAGTGCCGGCAAGAACGGCGAAGACCCCGGCGAAGATCTGCATGTTGACAGCCTTCGATGCGCCGAGGATAAAGACCACCAGGCCGGCGACCAAGACAACGGCCGCCAACCCCACGAAAAGCGTGCTCTTGGGCCGGTTGTGGTCCGGGAATTCCGACGGGCCAGTCCGACGCGGAGGTGTGTCGCGCAACTCCGGCTCCGGAACCCACTGCTCATCGAAATTGACGGACATCGCACCTCCCTTGGCGGCAAATCCGGCGTCTTCACTGGCATCCGAAGATGCAACCGGCCAGCCCGCACAACCACAACCTGATATGGAATGGGCCTTATTATAACCGAAACCGCAAGACTACCGGGAATCCGGACGCGCTTGGCGATCGAACATCAACATCGCGGCATAGCCGGTAAAATAGCCACCGTGTCTCCCACGCGTCCCGCAGAAGCGTCAACAACTCCTCGAACCCGGCATACCGCGCAACGCCAGGCAGTGGTGGACGCGTTGTTTGTCTTACGCGGCTCCCATCCCACCGCAGCCGATGTGTTCGAGCAGGTTCGGCTTCAGTTCCCCAATGTGTCGCTTGCGACGGTCTACCGCGCCCTCGACGCGCTGGTGGCGCAGGACCGTCTCGCCACCATCCCTGGCGAACACGGAACCCGGTTCGACATCGACCGCACCCCGCACCACCACATTGTCTGCGTCCACTGCGGCGCCGTCGCCGATGTCTGCTCGGATATCGTCTCCGACGGTGCGGTCCGCCATCTTGAGGAATGCTCGGGCTACCAAGTGGTCGAACGCCCCGTCCATTTCCACGGCACCTGCCCGAACTGTCGCTGATCGGGAAATCGGTTCGTCAACGCACGCCACGGCGCGCGGGGGGCAAGCAGATTCCAACGGAGTTTTGAACTCGTATTTCAAGTTCCGAGGGCCGCAGCGCGCTAAGCAGGTCGACGAAATTACCTGGCGCGCTTCGTTTTCGAAGGGCGGCACTGGATTTCCGGCTTCCCACATTCGTTCGCCGAATTCGAACACCTCGCCCACCCACGGGTGCCAACGGTCGACTCAGACCCGCGGAACCAAGCGGTACCACATCCACAGCCCCCTCAGGTGCGCCAGATGCGCCGGACCGTCGTTTCCAGCAAAGCCCAATGTCGCGAACCGACCCCGCCGCGAACGCGATGTCAACGTCATGCCGTCCGGCCATTGCTGCGAAATCATTTCGACCGGCGAACGGGTCTCCGCGCGCAACAACGCCCCGGTTTCGCGGGTCGCGCTGTAACCGTCAGGCAGCAAATCACACCAAGTGGCCAGCATACCCTTGCGCCCTTCCGAGGCTTCCTGCGCGAATCGGACAAAACCGGCCATGTTGGCCCGGTCGGGTTCGGGGCGCTCGCCGGGCCGGGCGGGGGGACGTTCGAACCCGGCATACAGTGTGTCGGCCAGGATCAGTGTGTCGATTCGCCGGGCTGCGCTCGGGTCGCGCAGGAGTTCGCGGACACCCCCGAAGCCCGCCGAAAACGACGATATCCATACCGATTCCGCCGACTCGGCACGGGCAGCCCTCAGGGCACCGTCCACCAAATCGGCCAGACGCCCCGCCGGATCCACCGCGAAATGGCGCGTATACACGGCAGAGAGCCCGGGAAGAGTCAACACCACCAGGATGCCGGGGCGACGGGAACGGGCGAAGCAGTCGGCAACGGTCGTCGGGGCGCCGTGCAGGTGCACAGTCACCGGAAGCACCGGGCTCTGTTTCGTGTTCTCCGGCACATAGACGATGGCCCCGGACGACAGTCGTATTTCCTGCATCAAGCCCCCATTCACGAAACCGTGACCCTGTTTCCTGCGTCCCCGCCAACAGCGGATCGCACGCCCCCCGCCTCCGATATCTCCATCCGTGGCGCGAAGGCAGGGATAACGCAGAGGTGCCCGACAGGGTCCGGAGGGTAGAATCAGCGGACCTGTGGCCCTTTACATGCTCTTGATCGCCCCTGAACCGGGCAGCATCGACCCCGAACGCATCCGTGCCCTTGCGGCTGCGGCGCAATCGGACCCGGATGTGCGTGGTTACCGCTCGTTCCACAGCCTGTCCGAAGGCAGGATAGTCTGGTTGCTCGAGGCGGATTCCAAGGATGCGGTGCAGCGGTGGGCAAGCCGGAACCAGTTGCCGGTGGACGGCGTTACAGAAATAGACCTCGAGGGCCATGTCGGCACCATCCGCCCCATCCGGCACACATTGCCGAACCGCCTGCCGGCAACCGTCACCGGGTTCGACACCGACGGCACATTGGCGCTGGTGCGCACCCGGACTGTCCACGGGGCCGTCCCCATAACGGCCCTTTGCGACAGCGACGAATTCCGGGCGCTGAGGCTCTCGGTCGGTGCCGCGGTCGATTTGCTGGTGGTGGCCGGCAATGTCAGTTTGGAACGACTCTCCCCCAAGGGAAACCTCATGAAACTCAGTTTTCCGAATCAAATTGTCGGCAAGGTGGTCAACATCATCTCCGGCCCGACATTGGTCATCGTCCATGTCGACACCCCGGCCGGTCCGATTGTCTCGGCGATCATCCCCTCTGCCGCGGAGTCGATCGACCTGCAGGTGGGCGATGAGGTGACCACGTTGTTCAAGGCCCTGGACGTTTCGCTGGCCAAGGCCTGAAACGAATGATCTCGGAAGTCGGCGTGGACCGGGACGAAGCCTTGCGGGCCGCAGTCGCCCGCGCACGCGACGCTCGCCTTCTCGGCAAGGCCCTCCGTGAAGAAGAAGAAGCCGCCCTGCGCGCCCTCGACGCGGTGGAGCGGACGGAAAACGACGCCCGTATATCGTTCGCGCACTTCCTGGCGACGGTTCCACCGGCGGAAGCCGAACCCGGCGACCTGCTGCCCGCCGACGTGTCGTTGCGACTTGCGCGTTGGGCTGAGGCGCGCAAGGCCTGGGAGGTTGCCGCCGAACGCTTGGTGCGGATGCCGGTGGCCAAGGGGAGACGTGGTCCGCGCCCGGTCTGGATCCGTCCCGAAACCATTCCCCTGCCCGCCGCGCTTCCGGCGAAGGGTGCACTCGCGGCCCTGTTTTCACCGCACCATTGGTCGGCGACGCGCAATGGCGAGCTGACGGCGCGTGTTTCGGGCGGCTCCGAGGTGTGGCTCGATGTCCTGACGTCCGGACCGGATGCCGCCGGTGACGCACTCCGCGAGATTGCGAAACAGGGTGCGTCCGCGGCACAAACCTATCTCGCCCTGGTCTCCCTGTGGCGCAGCGAACTCGGCGACTCCCCGCACGAGACCTATCTCACGGTCTATGCATCGGACCTGCTGCGTTGGCAGGGCAAGAAAGCCACTCCGCGCGGGGGCTACCACAAGGAAGACCTGCTCGCGAAAGGCCGCGACATCTGGCTGCTGAGCCGGCTGCGGGTGCCGGTGGAACGCTCGGCAACGGGTCCGAACGGCGAAACGGTGAACGTTCGATCGGTAGAGCGCCTCATCTCGCTGGAAAGCCTCGATGCGGTCGAGACTGTCGATTCGGGGACCAGCCTGCTGCGATTTCG
Source organism: uncultured Armatimonadia bacterium (assembly GCA_964646105.1). Taxonomy (GTDB): domain Bacteria; phylum Armatimonadota; class Armatimonadia; order Armatimonadales; family Armatimonadaceae; genus CAIRTT01. The sequence continues at coordinate 2,435 of CAZYBA010000191.1, read as the reverse complement.
TTTCCATCCGGGCCGCGCCGCCGGGGCGTTCGACACATCCGAATTGGCATCCGCAGGAGGGGCGTTGCTCTCCTACCACCCGGTCCGCCAGAAATACCAAATCCTGCTTGGATTCTGCCTGGCCCGACGCCGGTGGGAAACGTCCGGCAGTTTGCTCCTGATCGACCTTCTCGCCGATGCGTCGGTGCCGATTCCCGACACCCGCATCGCGGCGTTCCTGACCACCATCGAGGACGCGTTGAACGAACTTTCCCGTGACGGCGTGGTGCCGGGGTTGCGTCTGGTGAAGCCTGCCGGGTGGACCGAGATGCTGGCGGCACGGCAGACCCGCGAGATCCTGCGCCGTTCGCGGGTGGAATTCGCGGCCGTCCACGAAACCCCCGTGGCGATCGCGTGAATCCCGCGCGGCCATTGGACATCTGGTTGTTCACCGGAATTCCCGGCTCCGGCAAGACCACCACGGCCCGGCGCCTCGCCGAGAGGCTGGAGCGCAGCGCGCACATCGAAGGCGACCGGCTGTTCGACTTGGTGGTTTCCGGCAAGGTCGGTCCGGGAGGGCTGCCGTCGGATGAGGCGGATTGCCAGATCGAGATGAACATCGACAACCAATGTTCGTTGGCGCGCCGTTGCGCGGATGCGGGGTTTCTACCGGTGATCGATTTCGTGGTGGCGGACCATTCCCGTCTTGAACGCTACCGGAGCAACCTGCCCGGGTTCGAAATCCGGCTGGTGGTCCTGGTGCCGGATCCGGCCGTTGCGTTGGAGCGCGACCGCGTTCGCCCGGAAAAGACAGTCGCCGCGCAGTGGGTGCATTTGGATGCGCAGATCCGGCGCGAGTTCGACGGGTTGGGAGTTTGGATCGACAACGCCCAATTGTCTGTCGACGAGGTGGTCGACCGGCTGCTCGATGGTGGGTCGAACGGGATTTCGTAGGCCGAACCCGGCCACCCACTGTTAACCAAGCCGACCGTCGCCGGGTCGAAGACCGACGAAACTCGGCTCCGTAGACTGGCCCGGGACAACCGCTGTGAACGGAGCCGATCGACACCGTGTCATATACGACGCAGTCTGGTTCTGCAGGCCGGCCCTCGACAACCGATGCGATCAGGAGACCGAGCGGGACGCTCGGGTTCCCGGGCAGACCCACGGCCCTGCGGGAGCAAACCGTCAGGCCTGTATCGAAGACAAGATAATCCGTCGCGACCGCGAGGATGAACGAGCGGGACGCGCGGGTTCCCTGGGAAACCAACGGCCTTGCGGGCACAAACGCAAGGACATCGTCAACGTTCTCAACAACCGGAGTTGCGTTAACGTTTTCTAAGCTCAGTTGGAAACCGCAACGCCCTCCACCGCGCGCTGGATATCGTTGCGCGCGTGCTTGCCGATGCTCAACGCGAGAAGCGCCGAGACCACCAGGTAGACCACTCCGGTGGCGCCGATCGCGGTGCCCATCGGGATCTTGTTGTCGACCGCCACTCCGATCGCAACCGCGCCGAGGCCCGCCCCTATGAAGCCGATGAGATTCATCAACCCGGTCGCGCTCGCCCGCCAACGCTCCGGCATGACATCGTAGTACGCCGGGGTCAGGTTGGCGTCGTAGAGGCCCTTGCAGAATCCGAACGCGATCATGGCGGGAATCAGGGCGAACGGATTGAGCGTGGTGCCGCAGAGCCAGATGAACGGTGCCCCCAGCAGGGTGGCCCACATCTTGAGACGGATCCGTCCGTCGGGCACGCGCCGCGACCAGCGGTCGGCGATTTGTCCGCCGGCGATGGCCCCGCCGAAACAGGCCATTTGGATGAAAACCGTGGCCCCGAGGCCGGCGAGCGTCAGGTCGAGTTTGAACCGTTCCTTGAGAAATGTCGGCATCCAGGTCAGGAATACCGCGTTGACCAGGTTGGCTCCGAAAAACGCCGCGACAATCAAGAGGGCGGTGCGGTTGCGGACCAGATGTGTCAGGAATTCCGCGTAGGCCGGGAGCGCGGGCCGGCGTGGTTCGGCGGCCCGGACCGATTCCGACGATGCGGCGGATTCGGGTTCCCGCATGACTTTCCAGAGGATGCCGGCCAGAACAATGCCGGCGACTCCGAGGATGACAAACGGCGAGCGCCATCCGAACCGGGTGGCCATCCAGCCGGCGAGCACCCCGCCGAAGATGGTTCCGATGTAGAGCGAGGTCTGGTGGATGCTGGTGGCGCGGCTGCGGGTGGCCTTGCCGTGCCAGGCGGCAATGAACGCCATGGACGCCGGGAAGTAGAACGCTTCGCCGAGTCCTTCGGCGCCGCGCACCAGCACGAACGCCCAGTAGTTGTCGCAAATGGCGGTCAGCCCGGTGATGGCGCTCCAGATCACCAGTCCGCCGTGGATGACGGCCTTTCGGGGGAAGCGGTCCCCTTTCGCGCCGGCGAGGGGACTGGCGCCGGCGGAGACCCAGG
>CAZYBA010000190.1:256-6550 GCA_964646105.1 uncultured Armatimonadia bacterium | reverse complement strand
CCAGGTCGAGGCGCGGTGGCTTGCCTTCGTCGCGTCCGTGGATTACCGAAAGGTGCTCGCTGCCGCCGATGCCGCTTTCGTCTTCCCAGCCCCGCGGGCGAAGGAGGTAGACGAGATCGTTGTTTTCCTGGAATGCCACCCCGACCGGGGTCGCGCCGGCGGGCAGCACCCCGACCATGCCGACCGTGGGGGTGGGGTAGATCGCGGTTTCCGGGGTTTCGTTGTAGAAACTGACATTTCCGGAAACCACCGGGGTGTGGAAATGGTCGGCGGCGGCGGCCATGCCTTCCACGGCGCGGCGGAACTGCCAGAATCCGGCGGGCTTCTCCGGACTAGGGAAGTTGAGGCAGTCGGTGACCGCGGCGGGCACCGCACCGACACACGAGAGGTTGCGTGCGGCTTCCGCGACCGCATGCTGGGCGCCGACAAACGGATCGAGGTAGCACCAGCGCGGGTTGCAGTCGGTGGTCATGGCGATGCGGCGGCCACCGGCCTCGCGTACCGAGAGCACTGCGGCGTCGCCGCCACCGGGCCCGATCTCGGTTTGGGTTTGCACCGACCAGTCGTATTGTTCCCAGACCCAGCGCTTGCTGGCGATCGACGGGGTGCCGAGCAGAGTGGTGAGGACCCCGCCGAAGTCGGACGGTTCGGGCAGGTCGGTGAAATCGGCGCCCTGGACCCGGGCGATGTACTCGGGCTCGGCCGCGTCGAGGAAGTAGGTCGGGCAGTCGTCGGCGAGCAGCTTGGCGGGCAGGTCGGCCTCGACCCGGTCGCCGTCGCGCACCACCACATTGCCGGTGTCGGTCGTGAAGCCGATCACCGCCGCGTTCAGGCCCCATTTCTCGAAGACTGCGGCCACCTCGGCCTCGCGTCCCTTGGCCACGACCGCCAGCATGCGTTCCTGGCTCTCCGACAGCAGCACCTCGTAGGCGTTCATGCCGGTTTCGCGTCGGGGCACCCGCTGGACATCGATTTCCATGCCGAGGCTGCCCTTGGCGGACATTTCGCAGGTGCCGCAGGTGAGACCGGCCGCGCCCATGTCCTGGATGCCGACAATGCCGCCGGTCTGGAGGGCCTCGAGGGTGGCTTCGATGAGGAGTTTCTCGGTGAACGGGTCGCCGCACTGGACATTGGGGCGCTTGGCTTCGGATTCCTCGGTGAGTTCGACCGACGCGAACGTTGCCCCGTGGATGCCGTCCCGGCCGGTGGCGGACCCGACATAGAGGACCGGGTTGCCGATGCCGGACGCCTTGGCGGATGCGATGGAGTCGAGTTTCACGATTCCGACCGACATGGCGTTGACGAGCGGGTTGCCGTTGTAGCAGGGCGCGAACGTGATTTCGCCGGCGACGGTCGGGACTCCGACACAGTTGCCGTAGTCGCCGATGCCCTTGACCACGTGTTCGAAGAGGTAGCGGTTGCGGGCGACATTGGGGTGATCGCCGGTGATGGGCCCGAAGCGCAGGGCGTTCAGGTTGGCGATGGGACGTGCGCCCATGGTGAAGATGTCGCGCAGGATGCCGCCGACTCCGGTGGCGGCGCCTTGGAACGGCTCGACCGCGGACGGATGGTTGTGGGATTCCATCTTGAAGACAACGCCCCAGCCGGTGTCGCCGAGGGGGACCGTTCCGGCGTTCTCGAGGGCGCCGCTTTCCTGGGCCTTTTTGTACTCGGAGAACGCCTTGAGGACCGGCCGGGAGTATTTGTAGCCGCAGTGTTCCGACCACATGACCGATACCATGCCCACTTCGGTGTAGGTGGGGGTGCGGCCGATCACTTCCACCAGTTGGGCGTACTCGCTGTCGGAGAGTCCCATTCCTTTGTACACATCGGGTGTGACTGCGGGGTAGGCGGGGTGGTTGACGGGGGTGGGGCGTTGTGTTGCGGACAGCTCGGACAAGGGGATTTCCTCTAGGGGGGATCTGCCGACCATTGTATCAGCGGGGTTTGGGGGGAATCGCCGGGTGGCGCAGGGGATGGGTCAGAACGATTGCCCGGGTTGACCTTGTTGTTCGGAGAACTGTCTGTTGCGTTGGATTACGTCAAAACACGGCGACTCGCCCTGGTGTTGTATTGCCTCGGCGATCACCCGCTCCGTGGCAGATCAGGATTGGGAACACGCAATAAATCGGCCCGCGCTGCAGGCTTCTTTCGTTCTCAGCCAACGCATGGGGCACCCGCCCACGGCGCCGAAAGCGCCGGACAAACCATTTCCGGCGGAGACCACGCAGCCCCCGGAGAGCGCCGCGAAGCGGCGGGATGGCGGAAAAATCACGCCGGTCCTGCGGAAAGACGAAAGCCGAGGTCGTTGTACCCGTAGTCTGGTCGGAACCAGTAGCGAAACGCGCACCGGAAGAAGACCGGATAGAGGAAGTACCAGGACCCGCCGCGGAGGCAACGGTCATTCCCAGAAGCCGGACCGGTCGGATTCGTTGCAGAACCGGACACGTACGGGCCGTACCAGTCCAAGCACCATTCCCAAACATTGCCAGCCATGTCCGTCAAGCCATAGTCGTTGCGGTCGATGTTCGAAGACCGCGAAACCGATGCCGTCCGTCCGGCGTCCCCGAATGCGCTGTTCGAACACCACAACTTCGAACGGTCGAATCCGTCGCCCCAGGGAAACTCCAGGCCGTCTTGACCGCCACGAGCCGCGTACTCCCACTGCGCCTCCGTCGGAAGTGTCAACCGAATCCCGGCCTCCCGGCTCGCCCAAACGCAAAAGCCGCCCTTGCCGACCGATCCCACGATGTCGTCCCACGACACATTCACCATCGGGTGGTCGTTGATCCAGCCCCATTTGGGAGGGTTCGGCATCTCCACGCCCCTCGCAGCGCAGTACTCCTTCCACATCCCAACCGTAACCGGCGTCGAACCCATCCGGAACGCAGACAGGGTCACCCGGTGCGCGGGTTTCTCGTCTTCGTATTTGTCGCTCCCCATCGTGAAAGACCCCGCCGAGATCGGGCGCATCGCCGCCACGTAGGCGGCCAGCAGGGCGGGATGCGACGACCAATGCATCGACCCCGTACCGGAAATCAGACCGGCACTATCCCGGCCATCCGCGTGACATCGCCGATCGTCGGGGCCTTCCGCCTCAGGTGTCGTCATAATCTCCAATCATACGAAGCCGTTGCCCCGCGCGACAACGGCAACGCCTTGGTTCCATCGAACGCCGCGCCCATCGCCCGCGATTTCGAACTCCGCCCCGCCCCCGGACGTCCAATCCGGTACCTATGAGCCTGCCTGTGTCGTCGTCCTTGGGCTGTCCTTGCCTCAGCCAACGTCCGTTCCCGGAGAGGCCCCACGCTCCACCAGTCCTGGAAGGAATCCCGCCATGTCCGAACGTTCCCCCAGCGACTTGTCCGCCCGCCCGCTCGCGGAGGTCTACGAAGGCTGGACCCTCCACAACAACGCCTTGCTCGAGGTGCTCGACAACGCCACGGACGAATTCCTGGCACCGTCAACCGGGGACAGCCTGCGCAGCCCCGCCGTCATCCTGCGCCACATCGCCCTCGGACGGATCGAATGGCTGGCACGGATCGACGCCCCGGGCTTCGTGGCGTTGCGGGATCGCTTGGACGACGTTCGCACGCTCCCGGACGGCGGGGTTTACGTCGGTCAGGATGCCATCCCGCTCGAACGTTCGGTCCTGCGCGCGTGGCTGGTTGACAGCGCCGACGCTTTGCGGAAAACCCTGGCGGCATGGACCACCGACGACCTAGACCGGACCATTCGCCACCCTTACCAAGGCACCGACTACGCCCTGCGCGCCCAATGGGTACTCTTCCGCATCGCCATCCACGATTTCCACCACGGCGGACAGCTCAGCCTGCTTTGCCAACAGCACGGGGTGGACGCACCCTCGTTGGTATGGCTCGGCGGACACCTAACTCCGCCGCCGGTCTGGAACGACAACGATGCCAACAACGCCGGGAGCGGAGACGGCTGACCCTCTCCGTCAACAATAACCGAGGTTGACGTTCAGGCTGCCGCCAGGGCGGCTTCCGTGGCGGTCCACGCCCGAAATCACCACCAATCGTTCGGGGTGAAACAGCTTGACGTCATCCCGCATCGGTAAACTGTTTCCGATGGACGCCGCCGCGCGCGAGGGCTTGCTGGGATTCCTTATTCTGATCGGAGTCCTTGGGGGCGCCACCGGTCTGGCGTTCGCATTCGCCGCACTCTCGGCCTGGGTCGCCCAACGACGCCCGGTTCCCACACCGGAAGAACGCGCAGCACTGGTGGCCGGATGGTTTCCCGACACCGCGACGCCGGTTGCGCTGTTTGTCGAACGCGAGGAAACAACCCTGCAGTGGCGCTGGTTCGCGCGGCGCCTCGACGGCACCACGATTGCCGAGATTGTTTACGAGAACGACGGGACGGTGGTGCTCGCGTTTGCGGATACTGTTCGGGAGCGGATTGAGAACACGGTTCCGCCGCACCGCCACAGCCTCTGGCGCGATCGTCACGGGCTGGTATGCGGAGAACACAAAAGTCCCAAGCCTTGGCGCAAGGCAGTCTCGAACTGGGTGATCCGTGGGGAAGCGGATCGCGAGTGCACGGTTCGCCCGCCCGATGGCGGCAACTGGTTCCCGAACCGGGTCGAGATCCTTGCGGAAGGCAGGACCGTGGGTTGGGTGAAGCGCTGGCAGCGGGTGGGTGGTGCGGCGCTCTCGGACGGTTTCCTGAACGAACAGGAGCTGCTGGTGATCTGCGCCATCGAGCTACGTCGTTTCTTGTAGCCGGACCCTCGATCGGGAACATCCGCCTCCAAATCCGCCGTCGGGCGTTCCTGACGCGGTGGTATTCCGGGCCGTCCATGGTTTGCTCGACACAGGGCGGGTTACCGGATCGTAGAACAAAACCTTGCCCGATCGTTAGGATTTCGTTAAGATGAAACCGGTTGCAGTGACGCACCCGCGTTTACAATCCAGCATGGTCACCCTCGATACCGTCGCCGCGCACGCGCACGTCTCCAAAGCCACCGCCTCCCGGGTCCTCGGAGGGCGAGCGTCCCAGCTGGTCTCCCCACGCACCGCAGAACGCGTACGGCGCTCCGCCGAAATCCTCGGCTACAAGCTCAACCCGGTCGCGTCCGCACTCGCCACCGGCAAGTCCCGGGTGGTCGCGCTCTGGGTCCACAACCTCGACCGACCGTTCTACGCACTCTTCATGCGCGAGATCGCCGAGCAGGCACGCCCGGCCGGTTACGAAATCATCGTCCAGCAAGGCATGGCGCCCGAAGCCACCCAATGGCCGGTCGACGGGGTCATCGCATTCGATTTTCCGTCCGTTCCGTCGTCGCTGCGCCCCGGACCGGTCGTTGCCGTCGGGGAATGGCCGCCCGACGATGTGGACGCGGTGCAGTTCGACCTGAATTTCGCCACCCGGCAGGCATTGGAAAGCCTGATCGACTCGGGGCGCTCGCGCATCGCGTACCTGCGCCAGGACGCCACCGCCGGAAAGAAAACGGGACGCTACGCCACAGTCCAAAGTGTCCTGCAGGCCCACCGCCTGGCACCCATCCACCTGCGGGTCGAGTCCGACAGCGCGGACGCCGGACGGGCCGCGGTTGCCGATGCGCTGCGTGACGGCCCCGCGTTCGACGCGCTCTTCTGCCACAACGACGAACTGGCGATCGGCGCCCTGCAAGCCATCCATGACGCCGGTAAATCGACCCCCGATGACATCGCGCTGGTCGGGTGCGACGGCATCGAATGGGGACGCTTCACCAACCCTCCGATCTCCACCCTGCACATTCCCCTCGCGGAAGCCGCCGCGGTGGCGTGGGAAACCCTGGCCTGGCGCTGGGCCAATCCCGACGCTCCCCGGAGACGATCCACGGTCGACGCAACGTTTGTTCCCCGCAAAACCACCCCCACTGAAAAGGAAAGTCCATGAAGACACAACCGGCCCGACGTCGGGCATTTACCCTCATCGAACTCTTGGTTGTCATCGCCATCATCGCCATCCTCGCAGCCATCCTCTTCCCCGTGTTCGCGCAAGCCCGCGCCAAGGCACGCCAGGCCGCCTGCCTCTCCAACCTCAAGCAACTGGGCACCGCGGTCATGATGTATGTCCAGGACTACGACGAGACCTACCCGCTCTCCGGCTACTCCGCAGCCCCCGCCGCGGGCAACGTCGGCTGGTACTTCCTGGTCGACCCCTATGTGAAGGCCAGTGTCCCCGGCTCCATGGCCCTCTCCCCGGCCGGACGTAATGTCAGCATTTTCTCCTGCCCCGACTTCTACTCCACCAAATACGCGAACGTCTTCAACACCCCGATCCGCA
>CAZYBA010000190.1:0-246 GCA_964646105.1 uncultured Armatimonadia bacterium | reverse complement strand
ATCCGCAGCTACGCCATCAACCGCAACATCTGCGGCGGATTCGACCGCAATGTCCCGCCTCAGGACCACGCTCCGGCCAAGGGCATCGCTTCCCTCGAAGCGCCCGCCAATGTGGTTCTCGTAGGCGAAGCCGCCGGAGGCTGTGTCTGGTCGCAGGGCAACGACGATATCTCGATCCTTTCCAGCCAAAATGCCGCATTCCAGAACTGCAACCGCTACACCGTGCTCGGACGCACCCGCCACAAT
>CAZYBA010000189.1:3598-6560 GCA_964646105.1 uncultured Armatimonadia bacterium | reverse complement strand
GGCGTATCGGCTTTGACAACAATCGGGAAGGCAACCGCTGCTTCCTCACCGACACGGCCACCGTCGGGACCGACCGGGCGCCTATGGCGGCCAAGATACTGCGGACGGCAGAGCGCGTGGGGTTGCCCGGCAAAACAGTGGTTGCGCAGACGTGGCTTGCGGAAGCCGGCAGAGACGTAGTACTGGGGTTGCTCCCCGAACACTTCCGCAGAGAAAATGCAGTCGGGTTGGTGGTGGGTGCGTCGACACCGGTCAAGACACTGTCTCCCCAACGGTGGGCGTCGCTGACCGCTGCGTTGCGCGGCGCGGGATGCGAGCCGGTGTTGATCGGCGGCAAGCAGGAAATTCCACTGGCGGAATCGATCGCGACCGGGGGGCCCTGCATCGACCTGATCGGAAAGACACCGTTGTCGGTATTGCCGGCAGTCGTTGAACAGTGCAGTGTCGTCATCGGAGGCGACACCGGCGCGACGCATCTGGCCGCGGCGCTGGGAGTACCGGTGATCGGGTTGTACGGCGCCACGGATCCCGCCCGCTCCGGAGCCGACTGGGGACCCGGTCCGAGCGTCATTCTCGATGGCGGTGGTTCGGAGGGCACCCGCAACTTCCGGCACGCACCGGACGGAATCATCGACCGCATTTCCGAGGAGCAAATCCTACGCGCGGTATCGCAACTGCGGTCCCTGAATCCGACGTCCCGTTCCACCGAAGCGAACCGGTAGAATGAACGCCGTGACCGACGACCTTGAAACCCTGCCGACGGTGGATGCGAATCCCCGTGCGGTGGCCATCATCCCGGCCCGTTTGGCTGCCACGCGATTGCCGGACAAACCACTTGCCATCATTGCGGGAAAGCCCATGGTCCAATGGGTTTACGAGCGAGCGTCCGCAGCCCGATGCATCGATCGCGTCGTCGTGGCGACGCCGGACCAACGGATTGCCGAAACCGTCCGGGGTTTCGGTGGCGAGGTCGTCATGACCCGCTCGGACCATCAGACCGGCACCGACCGGATCGCGGAAGCGGCAAGTTCGCTGCCGGACTACGCCGTCGTGGTCAATGTCCAAGGGGATGAACCCCGCATCGATCCGTCCACGATTGACCAGGTTGCCGACGTTCTCCTGCGGGACGCTGGTCTCGCAATGTCCACCGTGGCATGCCCGTTGCCCGAGGGACGCGAATCAGACCCCAATGTGGTCAAGGTCGTCACCGAACGTTCGGGAAATGCACTCTACTTTTCGCGCTCCGGAATTCCGTTCAATCGTTCTCAGGATCCCGCGTACGCGCCCCGGCAGCATGTAGGACTCTATGGCTACCGTCGTGATTTTTTGATGGCGTTTCCGACATTGGAACGAACACCGCTCGAACGCATCGAGTCCTTGGAACAACTGCGCGCGCTGGAGCACGGCTACCGAATTCGCGTCGTCGACAGTGCCATCATCCCTGAATCCGTGGACACGCCGGAAGATCTGGATCGAGTCCGTGCCCTTTTCGCGTCGGAAGGAGTCGCCCTGTGAACTCGGTTCGTCCCGTGGAAGTGAACCCCGATCTCGTGATCGGCGGTGGTGCACCCTTTGCGCTCATTGCCGGCCCCTGTGTGATCGAGTCGAAGGAACTCTGCCGCAGAATCTGCGCGGAAGTGGGCACCCTTTGCGCGGAACTCGGCATCCCGTATGTTTTCAAGGCCAGTTTCGACAAGGCAAATCGAACCTCGGTGAATTCGTTTCGCGGGCAAGGTATCGAGTCGGGATTGACCGTTCTTTCCGAAGTGGGCGCCGAATTCGGTGTTCCGGTTCTTACCGATGTTCATTCTCCCGAACAATGCGGGTTGGCGGCGCAGCATGTCGACATATTGCAGATTCCGGCATTTCTCAGTCGGCAGACCGACCTTTTGCTCGCTGCCGGCGAATCCGGGGCCGTGGTCAACATCAAAAAAGGTCAGTTCCTGGCGCCCAACGACATTGCGCAGGCGGTCCGCAAGGTGGAATCGACCGGAAACCAACGTGTCCTGGTGACCGAGCGTGGTGTCAGTTTCGGCTACAACACGCTGGTGGTTGACTATCGCTCCCTTCCCCAGATGGCCGCCGCCGCGGGAGTGCCCGTGGTGTTCGACGCGACCCACGCGGTGCAGCAACCCGGTGGACTGGGTACCGCATCGGGTGGCCAGCGCGAATTCGTACCGACACTCGCGCGCGCGGCCGTGGCGGTGGGGATCGATGCACTCTTCCTCGAGGTCCACCCGGATCCAGCCAATGCGTTGAGCGACGCAGCAACCATGCTGCCCCTCGACGAACTCAAGGCACTCTTGCAGACCCTTTTGCGTATCCAAGACGCAGTCCGCCCGGCGTAGAACCGATGCGATCCGCCTGAGATCGGCAATCATCGCCATCACCAGCCAGACCATTCTCGTGAGTTCCAATGGTATGGTCGGCAGGAAATCCACGACGCCAATGCAGGAACGTCACGGGAAGGCGATGTTGCCCAAGATGGCAGCACGGCTGGCGCCGGTAACTGCCGGCAGGCTTGCTGGGACGCCACGCAACGTGCAGTCGGCCAGTACTGCGAACGCATAAGCCTCTTTGGCATCCTCTGGCACGCCCAATTCGGATTGCAATCCAACTCGCCCCGGCGCCCAATCGTCCGCAAGGGCGCGCATCACCGCGGCGTTGCGTGCTCCACCTCCGGCTACGAGCATTTCGCAAGGTCCGGTCGGAATCCACTTGCGCAACGCGTCGACAGTTGCCCGTGCGGTCCACGCCGCCAAGGTGGCGAACAAATCGTCCGGGCGTTCCGACCACGCGCGCCATCGGAGCAATTCGCGAAACAATCCCTCTCCAAAGTCCTCGCGCCCGAAGGACCGGGGCGGCGGAGTCGACAAAACAGGCAGGTCCAATAGCCGCTTCAAGATTCCTGCGTCGACATGCCCGCGTACACCTGATCGCGCCGCCAAGGTTCCTCGGTGTG
>CAZYBA010000189.1:926-3588 GCA_964646105.1 uncultured Armatimonadia bacterium | reverse complement strand
ACCAACCACACCGTCGGTTCCGTGCCCTTTTGGCAGCCAAGTCGCATTCGCCACCCCTCCGATATTGAGCAGCACGCGGTCCGAAGACTCCGAACGAAACAGGAGCGCGTCGACGGCCGGCACCAAGGGTGCGCCCTGCCCACCAAGCGCCAAGTCGGCGGACCGAAAATCGTGAACGACCAGACACTGCAATCGTTGCGCCAACGGGGACGGAACACCGATCTGCAGTGTCGCCCGGGGCGATCCGGAATCGAATGCGGGGAAGTGGGCGATTGTCTGGCCATGGCACCCGATTGCGTCGGGACGACAACCCCACTCCCGGCACACAGATTCCGCAGAATCTGCGATGCGGTTGCCAACCAGCCAGTGCCCGCGCGCGATCTTTTCGGTATCCGCATTGCCCGAAGCCAGTTCCAGCAACAGCCTCCGTTCGGTCTCCGGCCAGGGTATCTCGTGGAATCCCCGCAACTCGGGCTGGGAATCCCCCGGGTGGAATCGAACCCAAGCGACATCGATCGCGTCGATGGACGTCCCGGACATGATCCCGACTACGTCACGGCACGACTTGGCGACGTATTCGTTCCAGCGGTGCAGCGGGTGGGTCATCAATGTGTTTCCCTTCCGAGGGAAGGACGCGATCGGAAGTGCATTTCAATCATCCCCGTTCCCGGGCCGACTTCCAGCGATACAAACCCAACAGCGGGATTGCGCGCCCAAGCGAACCCGACTCCGCCGGCGAACAGATTCATTTTCATGCAATTTGACCATAGTTCCGCTTCAGTCCAATTCGGTCGCGATCAACGCCATGCGTCGCGCAAAGGGCGCATGTTCGAAACGCATTGCGAACTTGAATGCATCCTCGCGGGCATGTCGCCACAGTTCGGGGTTGGATCGCCATCGCTTCACCGCGTCGCCGATCGCGATCGGGTCGCCCGGCGGGACCGAAACCACCCCGAATTGCGGAAGATATTCGGCGAGAACCGGAATGTCGGTCGCGATCGTGGGGACTCCCTCCATCAGTGCGCGCACCAGCGCGGACTGACCGCACCCGTAGTCCGCAACACGCAGGCACAGCACGTGGATACCCGACTCGGCAAGTCGTTTGAGGGCATCCGTTTCCGGGACAGTGCCGATCCAATCTGCCTTGTTCTCGGTCGACATACGGTTCGGGCCCGATGCAACGACATGGGCGGTGCCCGGGAGCCGCGCCAAGGCCCGATCCAGAGTCCGCCAGTCCCGGTTCGAGTTACCGATCGCGATCAGGGGAGCATCCGGGTCGAGGGTGTCGATACAGGGACGCCTTACTTTCGGACGAATTCCCGGCACCTGATCCACCAGCATCCTGTCCGACTCCAGCGAGAGACGCCTGGTCCACGTCGACCGTTCCCATTCCGACATCCACACAACACGGTCCGCCCGGGACAACAGAGCCGCCGTTGACTTACGATTCCACGCCCAGATGCCCTTGACCACCGGCGCGACCGCAATCAATCGGGGAGTCGGACGTCTCCGCCCCAAGGCGAGGGTCACGGCAAGTGTGCATCGCAATTCCCAGGTGAATACAGCACGATAACACTGGAGGCGATGCCGTTGACGCAACGCACTGCGAATCTCGCGAAGACCGCGCATGCCGTCTCCTGCCAACGGCATGGCCGCCCCTGCCCGAGTTGAGGGTTCGGATTCCCAGACCCACCTTCCCGCCTCCGCCCACGGCACTGCAAACAGGAGCGAGTCGTATTCCGGGATTCCACCAGTCACGACGTCCCCCTTCGGTCGCCATGGGATTGCGCAATCGGCAACTCCGCCGTGTGGACCGTTTCCATCGTTAACAAAGCCATGGTACCGGGAGTGGTGGTGGCCCTGTGTTTAGACTGCGGCTCCCCCCCTACGACACCGTCGGGGCGGGGTGCGTTATACTCGCAGGAAACATGGCAACGGAAAACCTGCTGACATCGGGCGGAGCGGTGATCTTCAACCCTACCGCCGGCCGGGGGCGCGGCGCCGCCATGATGGCGGAAGCCAAGGCTGCGTTGGGCCCGGAATACGTCTGGATTCCTACCCAGCGTGCGGGACATGCGGTCGAGTTGGCTCGCGAAGCCGCGTCCCGGTACCCGATTGTCGTGGCGTTCGGCGGCGACGGTACGGTGGGCGATGTTGTGCGCGGCATCCACGGTTCGGGTGCGATCCTCGGAATACTTCCGGCGGGCACCGGGAACGATGTCGCCCGCAACCTGGGACTCCCCATGAACCTCACCGAGGCGGCTCGGGTCATTCACGAGGGGTCCGCATTGGCGATCGATGTGGGAACCGTCAACGGTGTGCCGTTCATCAACAACGCAGGTACAGGTTTCGACGCCCGGGTAATGCAGACGATGAACACCGGTATCCGATTCGCCCGAGGCCGGATCGCGTTCCTGCTGGCCATCCTGAAAACTGTATTCACCTACAAGCCGTTTCACTTGACCATGACAGTGGACGCCCAGCCGCCCGTGGAAATCCACGACGCGATGCTGGTCTCGGTGCTCAACGGCCGGGTTTACGGCGCGGGTATGCCCGCGGCCCCGGATGCACGGATGGATGACGGCAGACTGGATGTTTTGGTAGTCCGTAATCTTCCGCGCCTCGCTCGCCTCGGCCTCCTGCAAAAGTTGCAAAACGGCAC
>CAZYBA010000189.1:0-916 GCA_964646105.1 uncultured Armatimonadia bacterium | reverse complement strand
CCGAGTGTCTCCCTCTTCAAATGCGAGCAGCTCCAACTCAAGGCGGTTCCTCCCCAGGCGTTGAATGTGGACGGCGAGGTCCGCGGTGCCACCCCGGTCGAGATCGGCGTACTGCCGCGATCGTTGCAGGTGTTGGTCCGATGAAGCCGGTGCAGGACTGATCTGCGGATGTCGCACCGATTCGACTCAGCCCGTGAACAGGCGCGTCAACGGCTCGAAGACGCGCGTGAGCGGGCACGAATTGCGGCGCAGGAGGCGCAGGAGCGCGTTCGTGAATCGCAGGAACGCGCGGTCTCCGTCGCCCGGGAGGCGGCGTCCGACGCGCAGGAGCGTGCACGCGCGATTTCCGACGCCATGCCGCCCGGAATGTGGGTCCGCCTGGTCTCGTCGTTCATCGGTATTCCCCTGCTGTTGGTTCTTGTGTTTTTCGAAGTCGATCCACGACGGACGGGGATCCTGTTCACGGGTGCGCTCGCGTTGGTGGCGTTGCTGGGTGCGGGTGAATTTTTCCGCGCCCTGCGCCTCAGACACTTCCGTCCATCCGCCATGGGCGGATTCGCTGCGGTCCTTGCGATTCAATTCAGCGCGTGGGGCAGCAGCAACCGGCAGATCGACGACCTGCTGCCGCTCTTCTTGGCGGTGATGGTGATAGGGACACTGGTTCATCAGGTCGTTCGTCGCGAGTCGGAACCGCTCGCCAATGCCGGCGTCACGTTTTTCGGGGTCATCTATGTTGGCTGGCTGATGTCCTACCTGATCCGTCTCCGATCATTCGGCGGAACCATCTCCCCGTTCCCGTTTCCCGAAACACCTCGCGGAGCATGGATCGTTCTCTATGTCTTCGCGGTCACCTGGATGACCGATACCGGGGCCTATTTCGTGGGATCCCGGTTTGGAAAACGGAAGTTGGCTCCGC
>CAZYBA010000188.1:5045-6566 GCA_964646105.1 uncultured Armatimonadia bacterium | reverse complement strand
GCGGTCGACCTCCGACTCGCGAGTGATATCCCGCAGCACCACAATGCGTCCCAGCAGTGAATCAATCTCGTTGGATATGCCGGGCGCCCGGACCGGCGCAGTAAATATCCTCAGTACTTGCGTGCGTTCGCCTGCCATTTCGAAGGATTGGGCCCAGGTGGTGTCGGGAGAACGGACAATGCGACGCAGTTCTCGTCGGGCGGACTGGGTATCGCGGAAACGCGCGATCAGTCGAGGGGCGACGTTGGCAATGTGGGTGGCGAGGAGAGTGTTCGGGGACACTTGCATCAAGGCGCCGAAGCGATCATTGACCACCGAGAACCGCCCGTGCCGGTCCAGCATGGCGATACCCTCGTCGGTTGCGTTCAGGACAGACTCCAGTCGTCTCCCGACCGCCGCCAGTGCGGCATTGCGGGCGTTGAGTTCGGTTTCCCGGCGGACGATGGCGTCCGACATGGTCCGGAAGGCCCGTCGCAGATCGCCGATCTCGTCCTCGGGATCGGCGTACGGATCGAGTTCATCGTCCGACGCTCCTTCACGGATTCGGACAGCCGCGAGGGTCAGTTCCACCAAGGGAGTTGTCAAGCCGATTGCGACCGATCGTCCGATCACCAAGGAAAGCACAACTGCCAGGAACGGGATGAGAACCACCGCGGTCCGTCTCAAGGCATCCATTTGCCGGAAATCCTCGCGTTTTTCGTCCATCCGGTTGCTGGACGTTCGCGTGAGGAGATCGAGCCGTTCCCGAGCGGGCTCCCATGCGGACGGCAATGGCGAAGGGTCACGCAACCAAAGTCGAACTTGCAGGTCCGCATCGCGGTACATCCGGCGTCGCTCCGGGTCCGGGTGGGTTTCCAGCCACTCCCGGAAGCGGATTCCCGAGTTGCGGTAATCATCGCGCGCCTGTTGAAGACGTCGGCGCTGGGCGGCGGTCGCCGATTTGAGGAACCCGGCACGGGCCTCCTCGAGTTCGGTGGCACTGGCCCGCAGCGCATCGGACCGTTGGCTGAACTCGGTCTCGTTCTCAAAGCCGATCCGGTAGCCGTCCAGCCATGTCCAAAGAAACAACGGCAGAAGCAATCCGGCCACCATCAGCACCAGCAGGGGAATGGTGTAACTGAGGAACAGTCGGCGTGCGACGCGGGACCCGAACCATTGCGGCCGTTTCACGACACGGAACCGTTACAGCAGATGCTCGAGACCAACCACCAATCCGTTCAGTTCACGGGCCTTGCGTATTGCCAACAATACCCCCGGCATGAATGACGTACGGTCGATCGAGTCGTGGCGGATGGAAAGCCGCTGTCCCGGTGCCCCGAAGAGGACTTCCTGGGACGCGACGAAGCCTGGCAGGCGGACGGAGTGTACGGGGATTGGCCCTGGTGCGCTTCCACCGCGGGATCCCGGGAGGATCTCGAACGCGTTTTCGGGCGTGGGCGCCGGAGTTGCGGTGCGGGTGGCCGCGATCATGTCGGCCGTTTTCAACGCAGTGCCTGACGGTGCATCGACCTTGCGTTCATG
>CAZYBA010000188.1:0-5006 GCA_964646105.1 uncultured Armatimonadia bacterium | reverse complement strand
CCTCCGCGGCAAATCGCATCATCAGGACGGCGCCGAGTGCGAAATTGGGCGCGATCAGGCACGGCGTACGCTGGTCGTGGCAACGTTGCCGGATGGTGTCGAGTTGCTCGGCACCCAGGCCGGTGGTTCCGACCAGGGGAACGACGCCGCAGTCGAGGGATGTCAGTATGTTGCCGAACGTGGATTCGGGGACCGTGAAATCGACCAGGACCGTGGCCCCCGAGTTCCGCAATGCAGCCTCCAGGGAATCATCCACCTCGATTTGCGCCACGACTTCCATGTCGTGGGCACCGGTTACCGCACGCACCACCTCCGCGCCCATCCGACCCCGCGCTCCGGCCACCGCCACTCGAATCATTATTCGTCCCCTTCGTCGTCACACTCCGCAGCCGCGCGGTGCTCGTCCGAGAACGGTCCCACCGCAGTCAAGGTCAAGTCGTTCGGATCGGCCGGGAACAACTGCTCCGCAACCGCGCGGACCTCCTCGACGCTGACCCGTTCGACCCGTTCGAGAATCTCGGCGAGAGGGATAACCCGGCCGTAGATGCTCTCGCTCTTGCCGATACGATTCATCCGGTTCGACATCGATTCCTGACCCATCACGGACGCGACACGGAATTGCATCTTGGCGCGCTCCAGTTCGATGTCGGAAACCAATTCCGTGCGGACCTTGGCAAGTTCCGCAGCCACCAGTTCGATGCATTGCGGATAGTGCTCGATCGACGTGCCTGCGTAGGCGGCGAACGTGCCGCCTTCACGGAATTGACTTGCGTAGGACCCGACGGAATAGGCCAGTCCACGCTTCTCGCGAATCTCCTGAAACAGCCTCGATCCCATGGATCCGCCAAGAATGCTGTCGAGGAGGGCAAGTGCGTACCGGCGGTCGTCGTAGTGGGGCAGCCCCGGCGTCCCCAGGCAGAAATGCACTTGTTCCGTGGGGCGGCTGACTTCGTTGCGAGCGGGACTGGCGAGCGGTACGTCCAGTGCCTGGTGGACAGTTCCGGCGGGCAGGTGTCCCAGTGCGTTTGCGACCCATTCCACCAATTGGGCGTGGTCGAGATTCCCGGCCGCGGAGATCACGAGGTTGGCTCCTGCGTACCGATCGGCGACATACGCGCGCAAGACATCCGAATTGAGCCGCGCCACGGTCGCCGCGGTGCCGATGACCGGGAGTCCGAGCGGATGTCCGGGGTGGATGGTTTCGCCGAACAGGTCGTGAACCAAATCTTCCGGGTCGTCGTCGCGACCCTTGATTTCCTCGAGGACGACACCGCGTTCGCGCGAGAGTTCGTCGTCCGCAAACACCGAGTGGGCGCTCATGTCGCAGAGGAGATCGGTGGCCAGTTCGAGTTGTTCGGAGAGGATGCGACCGTAGTAACAGGTGACTTCCTTGTCCGTGAACGCGTTGAAGTATCCGCCCATGGAATCGATCGTGTCGGCGATCGACTTCGGGGTGGGGCGGCGGATGGTTCCCTTGAACAGCATGTGCTCCAGGAAATGGGAGATGCCGGCCTGGGACGGTTTCTCGTCGCACGAGCCGACTGCAAACCAGAATCCCAAGGCAACGGAGTGGACCGAACCGATGTTTTCGGTTACCACACGGATACCGTTGGGAAGGACGGTGCGCTGGACGGATTCCATCATCGGAGCAGTGTACCTCCCGACAGGGATTCGGCTTGGTTTTCGAGTTCGTCGCATACGGCGGCGAGGGTGTCGAGTATATCGTTGAAGACGTCCGGACCGGTTTCAGGGCGCCAGTTCGGGACGTGGATGAACGTGTAGGGGACCGACCAGGCTTCGTTCAACAGGGAATAGGCCAGACGGTTGCACAGGAAGTTCCCCGCCGACAAGGACAACCGCACGGGAACGGCAGTAAGTCCTTCGAGCGTTCGGGCAACGCCGGGCAGATCGAATGTCGAAAACAGACCCGCCGGACCGTCCGCGATGATCCGTGCGCCGGGAATGGTCTGGCCGGCGTTGTCCGGAATCCGAAAATCGTCCCAATTGACCGCGATCCATTCGAGCCCTACCTGGAGTTCTGGACCCGCCTCTCCAAGGGAGACGACCCAACGGTAGGAGTTTGGGCGCGCGAGGAAGACGGATTTGGCCCTGCTTTCGGCGCGGCCGGCAACCACCGGGAGGATGTGGACATCGAAGCGCACGTCCCGTTCGCCAAGCGCGGATGCGAGTTGCGCGGAAGCATTGATCCTGGCGCCACCGAAGGGCTCGAACGCGGTCACCAGCACCGACCCCGGGGCGCCGCGACCGGGAAGGCTCACTTGCCCAGTCGCCGAAGGTTGTCGAGGCAGCGGCGAATCCCTTCCATCGCCGGCAGTGCCGGGTCCTCGTATTCCACGATGTACCATGCGGTGCCGCCGCTCGATTCGCAGACCTCGAAAATCCGGTCGAAAGGCACGTCCCCTTCGCCTACCGGCGGTGCGAATGTCTTTCCCTCGACCCGGTAATCCTTGAGGTGGACCGTCGTGGCCCGCCCCGGATATCGGGTCAGAAACGGCAGCGCGTCACCACCGCCCGAGAGCGCATTGCCGGTGTCGAACTGCATGATGACCGACGGATCGGCGGTGCCGAAGAATGCGTCCCACGGCAGGACACCGTCCGGTCCGGCGTGGAACTCCTTGTCGTGGTTGTGATAGCCGGTACGCAAATCGTGCGGCGCCAGGGCGGCCGAGAGGGCGCTCAACTCCGTCGCCGCATCCCGCCACTCCTGGGTGGTGCTGGCGGGCAGCCACGGGACGATCAAATAGGGGTTCCCGATCACATGGGCGAATTCTATGCTCTCGGTCAGGCGATCCCCACGCAGCGTGTCGATACCCACATGCGCCCCCGCACACCGAAGCCCGTTGTCGTCGAGCCACTTGCGGATCGTGGCGGCGTCATGGCCGTACCAACCCGCGAACTCGACGCCCGCGTATCCCATCGCCTTGACTGCTTCCAATGTCCGCGGAAGATCCTGCTCCGCCTCGTGCCGGACCGAATAAAGCTGCACTGCAATCGGCAATTGTTCCATCAGTTTCTCCTGACACATTGGGGACTTCGGTCCCGGAAAATCAACGGCGTCGCCGCAGCATTTCGTCCGCGAGGACTCCCGCGAGAATAACCCCGCCGGTGACTGCGAATTCCAGCGACGATGGAATATGCAGCAGGGTCACCAGGTTCTGCAGTACCCGCAGGAGAGCGGCACCGAGCACGACGCCGACCACGCTTCCTTCTCCCCCTCGCAGGCTGCACCCCCCGAGGACTGCAGCCGCGATACCGTACAGTTCATAGCTGTTGCCATGGGTGGCGGGACCGACCGTATTGGTGAAGAACGCGAGCAAGATGGCGGCAATGCCGGTAAGCAATCCGCAGACCGCGTAGGCGATCAGGATCACCCGCTTGGCGTTAATGCCTGCATACCGTGCGGCGTCCTCGCTCCGGCCGACTGCAAACAGGTGTCGGCCGTAGACACTGCGGTGCAGAACAACCCAAAGGACCACCGCGACAATGAGCAGCATCCAGAACGTGTTGGGAACGCCGGCCGTGTTTTGGTTGACCAATTTCGGCAACCATTCAAAACCTTTGGCCATCCCGAAGCCTTGGGTCTCGTCGTTGGCGATCGTTCGCGCCACACCCCGGTAGACCAGAAGCCCGCACAGGGTCACCAGGAAGGGCTGCAAACGCAGACGCGTCACCAGGACGCCGTGCAACACCCCGATCGCGGTGCCGATCCCCAAGGTGGTGGCCAGTGCGGCGACGGCGGGATCACCGCGCTTGAGAGCCATCGCCAAAATGACACCCAGCAGGGCGAACACGGAGCCCACCGAAAGATCAATCCCTCCGGTGATCACCACAAAAGCGAGTCCGAGGGAGAAAATCCCGTAGATCCCGGTGAGGCGTGCCATATTCTGGACGTTCTCAATGCGCAGGAAGTTGGGATTCTGGACGCTGGTGACCACACACAAGAGGATCAGCAACCCGAGTATGCCGAGTTCCTTGTGACCGAACAATCGTCGCAACATCCGGGAATCAGCCATGATGCACCGCCCGGCTCAGAATGGCTTCTTCCGTGGCCTCGGAACGCGGCAGATCGCCGGTCACCTGACCCTCGCGCAGCACCAAAACACGGTCCGAAATACGCAACACTTCCTCCATGTCGCTTGAAATCACCAGAAGCGCGACCCCTTGGGTTGCCAACTCCCGGATCAGCTTGTAAATCTCGTCCTTCGCCCCGACATCGATCCCGCGGGTGGGCTCGTCGAATACAACCACCTTGGGGTTCAGTGCGAGCTAGCGCGCCAGTACCACCTTCTGTTGGTTGCCTCCGGACCAATTGGCGGCGACCGTCTCGACAGTCGGGGCCTTGACCTTCAACGATTCCGCGCGTTGACGCGAGGCCTCGGATTCGGCGCCGCGACGCACCAGTCCGAAACGGCTCAGTGCTCCGAGGTCGGGCAGCGAAATGTTCTCGCGGATGGTTTGCGAAACCACCAATCCATGATGACGACGATCTTCCGGAACCAGGTAAATGCGCTTTGCGATCGCGTCGCCAGACGACCGAACGGAGATCTCCCGACCGTCCAAACGCAGCGTCCCAGCAAGTGCGGGCGTGATTCCGAAGAGCGCTTCGGCGAGCTCGGTTCGCCCGGATCCCACCAGTCCGGCCATACCGACGATTTCACCGGCGTGGAGGGTAAATGTCGCCCCTCCTTCAGGGTGACGACCCGTGGCGAGACCTTCGACCTGCAGGACCGGCGCCCCAGGGGAGCGGGGGACGTAGCCATCATCGCGGCGGATTTCCCGCCCCACCATCGCGGCAACCATGCGGTCGTGGGTCAATTCACCCTTGCGCAGTTCCCCGGCATTGCGACCGTCACGCAGTACAACGGCGCGGTCGGCAACCGCGACCACCTCGCCCAAGCGGTGCGTTATGTAGACGACCGCAACCCCTTGGGACTTCAGTTCGGAGACCACACGCAGCAGTGTGTTGGTCTCGGAGGGGGTCAGGG
>CAZYBA010000187.1:0-6575 GCA_964646105.1 uncultured Armatimonadia bacterium | reverse complement strand
CTGCCTCGGGGTCGTTCCTTCGCGTGCGCAAAACCAGTCCCCATTCGAGGCGGGCGCGGGCCTTGTCCCCGCGTTTCTCACACAAACGCGCCACTTCACGATGTTTGTCGGCATTCTCCTGATCGGCGGCGCTGCGGCTGATCGCCCGCGCCAACTCCTCGCGTTCCTCGGTGCGGGTGCGTTCCTCGGCGATCAATTCGTCCCCGCCTTCGGTGTCTCCGAGGCGAATCCGCAGACGTCCGAGGCGGGTGCGCAAGCCGTTCAGATCGGGGTCGCGTTGGTACGCTTCCTCATAGGAGTCGCGCGCACCACGTTGGTCCCCGGTCTCCTCGAGAACACGACCGTGCAGGAACCAAGTGATCGGCAATGCGTCGCCCTTGACCGCGTCGGCGAGGGCCTTCTTGGCGCCATCGCGCAGCACGGACGCGTTCTCGGGACGTTTCGACGCATCGTCGAGGTCGACTTGTGCGCGCAGGGCGACCGCCGACGGCAACCCGGGGGAGCGGCGGTCCACTTCGTCCAGAGCCTTCCGCGCGTCGTCGTATCGCCCTTGCCGGTGCAGGTTGGTGGCGAGGAGTCCCCAGCCGGTGGGGTTGTCGGGAGCCATGGCGATCAGCTCGCGCAGTTCGGTCTCGGCGGCGGTGTCCTGGCCTTCGGATTCCAGAAATGCCGCAAGGGCCAGGCGCGGTTCGACCGACCGGGGGGCGAGTTTCTTGGCCTTCTCGAGGCGACGTCGCACCGGGGCGGGCCAATCGAGTTCGCGCTCGATCGCGGCGAGCCCCACCAAGGCGGCCGGGGATTCCGGATCGATGCGTAGTGCCTGGATCGCGAACTGCCAAGCGAGGTCTATCGCTCCCATGCGTTTGGTGAGGTGGGCGAGACGCTCCGAAAGGTCCGACGACTTTGCCGAGGCGGCGATCAGCGGCCCGAGCATGGCCATGGTGCCCCGGACGTCCTTGGATTCGAACGCTTGATAGGCCTGCTGCAACCGTTGCTCGTCCTCGGGCTGGATGTCGCGCTTGCGGGGCATGGGCTCGACGGCCGGAGGTTTCGGGGCGGGCGTCGCCGTCGGTTTGGAGCACCCGAGCGGCACCAAGGCAAGCGAGGTCAACAGCAGGAGCGATCGGCGCATAGAGCGAGTCTACGCAACCGGCATCGTGCCTGTCAACGCAGGGAATTGCCGGAATCTCGGTCTGGGGCTGGGCGGAACCTTTGTTGCGACGTTGACTGTCGATACCGCACGACATTGGCACAGTTCTTGCGGACGTTATAATCCGCAAGAAACACCAAATTCAGCGGGAGATCGGTTCATGTCCATTTTGGTTGTCGGCGGAGCAGGTTACATCGGTTCTCACACGGCGCATCTGCTTGCCGAGCGTGGCTACCCTGTGGTTGTTTACGACAATCTCGAGCTCGGGCATCGGGCAGCGGTGGGCAAGCTCCCCTTCGTTCACGGCGACTACGGCGATCCGCTGGAGGTGGGTGCGGCGATCCGCAAGTACAAGGTCGATACGGTCATGCACTTCGGAGCCTATGCCTCGGTGGGCGATTCGGTCGGAGATCCCGGCAAGTACTACGAGGGCAATGTGGGCCAGGGGCTGCAGCTTCTGCGGGCCATGCGCGACCACGGCGTCCAGCATCTGGTCTTTTCGTCATCGGCGGCAACCTACGGCGAACCGCAGATCCTGCCGATCCCCGAGGACCACCCGCAGAAAACTACCAATCCGTACGGCGAAACCAAGCTGATGTTCGAACGCATCCTGCGCGACTACGACATGGCGTTCGGTCTCAAATCCGTGTCCTTGCGTTACTTCAACGCCGCGGGAGCCCATCCGGACGGATTGCTGGGCGAGGACCATACGCCGGAGCAGCATGCCCTGCCGTTGATCATCGACACCGGCCTCGGACGGCGTGAGAAATTCACCATTTACGGAATGGACTGGGATACGCGGGACGGTTCGTGCCTACGCGATTTCATCCATGTGACCGACTTGGCGGACGCCCACATCCGTGCGGTCGAGTACCTGCGCGGGGGCGGGCAGACCGACGCGTTCAATTTGGGGAACACGTACGGCACCACCATTCGCGAGGCGGTTGCCGCGGCGGAAGCGGTGATGGGAACTTCAATCCGTTGGGAAGCAGGTCCGCGCCGTCCGGGCGACCCCGGCCGCCTCACCGCGTCCTGCGAGAAGATCAAGGCGGTCCTCGGCTGGTCGCCGCTCTACCCGGACATCGAGACCATCATCCGACATGCCTGGCAGTGGCGGCGCGACCACCCGCACGGTTACGCGAGCTGACAGCGGCTCTCCACCGACGCGAAAGCGCCCCCGGATTCCCGGGGGCGCTTTTCATTGGGAGATCATTCAAGGCTTCGCGAAAGCGTCCGCGCGCAGTGGCCCCGATTCGCATTCCTGCCGCGGGCATCGCGAGTCCCAGGACCGGTTGCGGCGTCAAACGGCGGGGTGTCGCGGTCAGGCGGCGAGACGTTCGGGACGATGTTGGGTCGACGGCCTTCCGAACGCCACGCCGTCGAGCCAGAAGTAATCGAACGGGGCGTCCGCGAGCGGCATGGCCAGGATGTCAACGAACTCGATCAACTGCATGTCCTCTTGGAAACGCAATGCCGAGTCGGGTTCGGTGAATGCCGCGAGGTATTCCCGTCCCTCCCGACGCAGGCAGACATACTCACCGGTCTCCAAATGTTTCAATAGGAAGACAGGGCGGTCGAGGCGCGCCCAAGTGGGTTGGATGGGTCGAATCATACAAACGAATAGTCGGCAGGGACGAGTGGTAGCATGAGGTCAATTCCATGAGCGTCGATCCGGTCTCTACCCACCGGCCACGGACCGCGTTCCCGGACCCGGTGGCACGTCCGCTCCTGCACGCGTTCCTGCGCCCCCCGCGGCGCCGCCCGGTCGGTACTCCACGCACCTGGCTCGGTTGTCACTACGAGTCGCTCGACCTTGTCACTCCGGACGGAATCCGTTTGTCGGGCTGGCATGTTCCGCATCCGGGTCCACGCCTCGCGGTCGTGCTGGCCCACGGCTATTCCAGTTGCCGGGAGAGCATGCTGCCCTACCTGCGCTTCCTGCGCCCCTGGGGAGCGTCCGCCTTCCTCTTCGACTTCCGTCGCCACGGCCTCAGCGGAGGCTCCACAACGACATTGGGGCTCCGTGAAACAGACGATTTGTCGGCGATGGTCGCGCTGGCACGCGCGCGGCATCCCGATCTCCCGCTCGTGCTTGTGGGAGAAAGCATGGGGGCAGCCGCAGCGTTGCGGGTCGCCGCCGCAGACCCCACCGTTGCTGCCGTTCTGGCCGATTGCCCGTACGCGACACTCGACGAACCCGTCGCCAACCGCCTGCGTCTCACATTCGGTCCGGTGTTCGGCGAACGATTGGTGCCGGCGGCGAACCGCGTGGGAGAACAGTTGCTGGGTGCGGCCCCGCACGCCATCGGACCCGCGCATTGCATTCACCGCATTGCGCCACGACCGGTGATGCTGGTCCACGGCGAAGCCGACCGCCTGATCCCGGTTTCGCACGCACGTCGGCTCCGCGAGCTCGCAGGCCCCCCTGTCCAGCTCTGGACTGTCCCCGACGCCGCCCACGCCCGCAGCGTCCGGATCGCAGCCGAGGAATACGCAAACCGCGTCGACCAATGGATGCGTTCCTGGTTCGGTGCCAAACCTGAGGAAAACCATGATTGATCCCCCCGCCGACCGAATTGCCGACCTCACCGCACAGATTGTCGAGTTTCGTGACGCAAGGGATTGGGCGCAGTTCCACCACCCCAAGGATGTCGCGCTGTCGCTCTGCCTCGAGGCTGCCGAGGTCCTCGAATGGACCCAGTGGCGCAACGGCGACTCATTGCGGGAACACCTGGAGTCCAACCGGGACGGCGTCGGCGAGGAGTTGGCGGATGTCCTGTACTGGACGCTGTTGCTGGCCCACGACCTGGGAATCGACCTCGGTGCGGCGTTTGCGGCCAAGATGGACAGGAACGCGCTCAAGTACCCGGTGGAGCAGGCGCGAGGCAACCACCGGAAATACACCGAATACGGCGATTCCGGGAAAACCGAAACGCCCGAATAGGACCGCGCAAGGGCCTGCCGGCCGACCGCCCCTCGCGATGTCGCCGGGTTTGGAAACGGGAAGGATCGGATCGCAACCGCGGTGCCGGCCGGGTCGGGCTCGGCCCGGCGCAGTAATTCGCGGTTCAGCCGGCGGCGTGCACGACCGGACGTTGGTCGGGGTCGGGCTCGGCCCGGCGCAGCACCTCATGGGTCAGCGGCGCCACATCCCCCTGTCCGGTCAGGAAGAACTTGGCCAGGAACCGGATGGGGTTGGCCTCGATCCAGTTGAAGTAGACGTGGGGACGGCGGTTGGTGCGCCGCCTCACTTCGAGCAACACCGCCGCGATGGCGTTGGGCACGGCCACACCGTGGCAACGCAGCACCCAGAATCCACCGACATCGACCCCTTCCACACGCAGAGTCGACGAGAAACTGGACGCGTCCTCGACATAGACCTCGATGAACGCCCACCGTTCGGTCTCGCCGAAATGGTGGGTCCAGCGGGCGTGGCGCTCCGCAGTCGAATACTCCCATTCGTCACGGGTGTCCGGATGGTTGGCGATGAAACGGATCTCGCCGGAAGACGCCATGGTTTCGACCATACGTGCCGCCGCGTCGTCGAACTCGACTTTGTCGACGCGCAGCTCGGTGGTGCGCCAAATGCGGGAAACCGACGAAACGGCCAGGATCGCCAGGATGAAGAGCAACGAAATCTTCAGGCCTTCCGGCTGCGTTCCCACGTTCACCAGCAGCGCGTAAATGAAAACAACCGAGACAATCCCGTAGCCGATGAGCGCAACCCGCTCCTTCGTTCTCCAAGCGGCCAGTGTGACCGCCACGGTCGCGGAGGTCATGAGTGCGAGGACGCCGGTGGCGTAGGCACCCGCCTGTGCGTCGACATTGGCGTTGAACAGCACGGTCACCAGGAAACAGATCCCGGTGAAGATGAGCACCAGCGGCCGGATCGCGCGGCTCCATTCCGGCGCCATGCCGTAGCGGGGCAGGTAGCGCGGAACTATATTGAGCAGCCCCGCCATGGCGCTGGCACCGGCGAACCAAAGTATCAGGACCGTCACCGCGTCGTAAACCGTCCCGAGCGTGTCGCCGAAGTACTTGTGGGCCATCCACGCCAACGCCCGTCCGTTGGCGTTGCCCGGCTCCTTTTCCACCGTGACACGAAACCGGTCGGCGCCCACTTGAACCACTTCGGCACGGACGTTCACCAAGCCCAATCGCCCCGCTTTGGCTTCGATTTCCATACGGGTCTCGGCCGGCGCAGCCATCGGCGGAAGCGGAACCAAGACATCCTTGGCGGGGTCCGGGGACGCTTTCTCACCCCGGATGGGCACAGAGATTCCACTCACCAGTTCGTTGCCCGCCACCACCGCGATGCCTTTGAGGCGCGGTTGGAACTCCGCGGCGGGAATCAGGAACGTCGTGGCGATCGAGGAAGAAATGAGCAGGACGCTCATCATGGCGGCGGCGGTGGCGAGCAGCCGTCCGGTGTTCTTGATCCGTCCCGCCGGCTCGGCCGGGTTGTCGTCCGCATTGCCCTTCACCAACGGCATCACCACGACCCCGGTTTCAAACCCGGAGAGGCCGAGGGCCAGTTGGGGAAACACGAGCACGGCGGCAAGCGCCATGCCGGCCACGGTGGGGTGTTGGGCAGTCAGTGCGTTTTGCCAATCTCCGAGTCGGGCGGGGTTCTGGAGGATTTCCGCGACCCCGCGCCCGACCACCACCAGATTGAGGCCGATGTACGCCACCACAATCCCGACCGCGATGCCGATCGCCTCGGTGAACCCCTTGAGGAAGACCGCACCGAGCAGCAGGATCATGACCAACGTTATCGGCAGCTGCGCTCCGTGCCAGCTGTGGGGAATCAGCGGGTTTTCAACAACGTGCGCCGCGGCGTCGGCCGCCGACAGCGTGATCGTGATGATGAACCCGGTGGCGGCAAATCCGATCAGCGAGAGGATCAGCAGCTTGCCCGGCCAATAGGGCAGCAGACCCGCGAGCATCGAGATGGAGCCGTCCCCGTGCGGGCTGGCCTTGGCGACGCGACGATACATCGGGAGCGCGCCGATCAGGGTGAGGGCGACCAGCACCAAGGTCGCGATCGGGGAGAGTGCCCCGGCGGCCAGCGCAGCGATGCCCGGCTGGTAGCCCAGAGTCGAAAAGTAGTCGACCCCGGTGAGACACATCACCTTCCACCACGCATGGGTGTGGTGTTGCTCCGCCGCGTCCTTCTCGCTCTCGAAAGGCCCTTCGGGTTCCTTCAGGTAACCCGCCAACAACCAATTGCGAAACTTGCTCATAGCGAACGCCTCACCCGCGTACCGCGGAAACCAGTGCCCGCACCCGTTCGATGTCCACCGGAGCGTCGATACGCCCCCCGGTTTTCAGCGACGATCCGACAATCGCGCCGGCGGCCCCGGCCGCGACCAATTCCGGCGCATTGGAAGACGAAAACCCGCTGCCCACCAGCACAGGGGTCCCT
>CAZYBA010000186.1:0-6591 GCA_964646105.1 uncultured Armatimonadia bacterium | reverse complement strand
CGACACCCTGGAAGATCTGATCCGCATGGGCCGAGACGCCGCCGTGGTGACGTTTGTCACACGCTTGGTCACCAACCCCGCACTCCCGCCAACCGAACGCGCACAAGCCAACCGGTTGCTCGCACGCACACTCCGGAAATTGCGCGACCATACGGTCGCGATCGAAGCGGCCAACAATGCCGCCGACGATTTCCTCGGCACCGGAGCCGTGGTCGATGCAATGGACTGCCTCTTCGAAGCGATCGCGCATGCTGAACCCAACGAATCGCTCGAAGGATGCTCACACGTCTTCACGCGGATCCTGAAATTCGCAGAACGCAACGGACAAATCGACTTGGTGGTCGACCGCCTCCGCAAACTACGCAAACTCAATCGCCCGATCGCAGAAAGGGTCGCAAATTGGCCCGGACTACGCGTTGCCAAACGAAAACCAATCTGGGCCGACAGCGCACCGCCGCCTCCCTCGAAAACTCTCTCCGCCGACGAGACCGTCGCGCTGCCATCGCACCACCCCGCCGCCGCACACGTGTCTCCACGACGAATCGCCGGATTGATCGCCGCCGGAGACACCGAAGCCGTCGACGCAATCCGTGACGCATTGGAAAGTCTGCCCGCCGATCAGCAGGGCTTGGCAACGGCGCTTGTCGACGCGGTCGACCGCGTACAACCGGGATTCCGAATGCCGCTCCTGGGAAAAGGGCTGGGACGTGCGCTGATCGACGCCTCGAACGTTACCCGCTTCAACCCCAACAACTTCGGCAGCCAGGACCACGGAACCATGCTGCAATTGGTGCGGATTCGCGAAGTCCTGATGCGTGCCGGCTACTTTCCGGTGCTGGCCATCGCCGACAACAACCTGCGCTACAAGATCGATCAGAAAGCCCAGTTCCAATCCTGGCTCGCCGATGGATCCCTCCACGAATGCGGTCCCGGCACCGTCGCCGACGTTATCCTGATACGCGAGGCACGCGAAACCAACGCGTTGCTGGTCTCGAATGACCGTTTTGACGACCACGGAGACACCGACGACCTACGCCGGGTTGGATTCGAGTTCGACCACCAAGACTGGCCATACCTGACCTGATCCCGAACGCGATGCACGCGGCGATGCGACCGGGATGCCCACGGAAACAGCCGGGGCCGATCCGCGGAGACAAACAGCGGCGAATCTACCCGCTTCTTCCTGCGTATCACCCGATTTCAGACGGAATCACTCCGGACCGGGCGGCGCCTCCAAGGCATCGAACGAATCGTCGTCGAATTCTTCGTCCTCGACACCCGCGTAGCGTCGCAGGCGACTCAATTGCTCCAAATCATAGTCGTCGAGGACCCCAGCCTGCTGGTAGTGGTGCATGGCATGCCGGTCCATGCGCAATTCACTGTACAAATCCGCCAGCAGACAGTTGTAGGCCGCATTCTGCGGCGAAAGAACAACCGACTGGCGCACTGCAATGGCCGCGTCCCGCAGATTTCCCATGCGACGGTACAACGCCCCCAACCGGACATTGTAGTAGGCGTCCAAGGGCGAAAACATGGCCGCCTGCTGCATCTCCCGGACCGCGTCGCCGTGCCGACCAATCCGGGCATACAGATCGCCGAGCCAGAAATGGTAGAAACCATCCTGCGGACGCAGATGCGTGGTCTCCTCCAATTCGGAAATGGCCGCTTCCATGTCCCCCGCCGTCGCCAGAGCATTCCCCAGTTTGTACCGATAGTACGCGTTCTCCGGAGCCAAGCGGACCGCCCGCCGGAACTCGACGATCGCGTGCTGCAATCGACCGTACTGGAGATACAACTCGGCGAGAGAATAATGCGGTTCGGCCCGGCGCGGGGAATTGCGAATCGCCCGGCGGTACTGACGGTAGGCGTTGAGGCCCTGACCCGAATACGCGTACGCGTCCCCCAACGTCACACGGGAATCGGTGTCGTCCTCACCCGAATTGCGCGCCGCACGCACGGCCGCCCGGTACTTGTCGAGAGCCTCGGCAATGTTGCCGTCCTCCATCAACTTTTCCGGCGCAACGTCGTCATCCTGACTCAGGACAGCATACGGGTCCGTCGTCGAACGACCAGTTCCCTCCCGGTCGCGCGACGAAACCGCGTCGGAAACCTCTTCCGACACCGGTTCCAGATCGTCCTCGGTATCCCCCCCGACCCGCTGCTCGTCGTTCATCAATTCGCCTGATTCAACCCGTGGAACGGCTGTCCAGCACCAAGGTCACCGGGCCGTCGTTCACCAGATGCACCTGCATTTCCGTTCGAAAACGCCCTGTCTCCACCCGAATACCCCGACCCCGCAATCCATCCACGAAACGCTCGTAAAGCGGCTCCGCCATCTCGGGACGCGCCGCCGCCGACCAAGACGGACGTCGCCCCTTGCGGCAGTCCCCCATCAACGTGAACTGGGAAACCGCCAGAATCGCGCCGTCGATGTCGATCACCGATCGCTCCATTCCATCGGTACCGCCCTCCGGAGGAAAAACCCGTAGATCCGCGACCTTCGCGACCATCCAGTCGACATCGACCGACGTGTCGTCGACACCAACTCCGGCAAGAACCAACAAGCCATGCGAGATCGCAC
Organism: uncultured Armatimonadia bacterium; assembly: GCA_964646105.1. Taxonomy (GTDB): domain Bacteria; phylum Armatimonadota; class Armatimonadia; order Armatimonadales; family Armatimonadaceae; genus CAIRTT01. The sequence goes on along the minus strand of CAZYBA010000186.1, from coordinate 4,010 downwards.
CCACCGTCTCGTCGGCAACCGTGACACGCGCGGAAGATACGCGCTGCAAAACCACCCGCATCGGTGCCGCATTCTACCGCACGCCCCGACGACCCCCTTCCCCTGCCGACATGCTCCCCGCCGCTCTCTTCGCCACAACGCGCAAGACACGGATACCGGCGCCAACACCCGCTTCAAACTCTCCCGTGCCGGACCGTCGCACAGCGCCTCTCCTTGACCCCCGGCAAATGGGACGGGTATCCTGACGCAACCTTACTAGGAGAAATCCATCATGCCCTTGCGCCCCAACCGACGCTCCGCACTCGCCCTACTGGCCGCCACGATGGCCGCCGTCGGATTCGGTTGTGCCCAGTCCGAGAACAAAAGTGCCGAAGGCACCCCCAAGCCGGATGCCGGCGCAATACCGGCCGCCGGAACCACCAAACTCAAGGTAGGCCTGATCACGCCCGGCAAGGTCACCGACGGTGGATGGTGCCAGAGCGCCAACGACGGTGTCAAGCGGATCGCATCCGAACTCGGCGCAGAACTGGTGCCCGTCGTCGAGAACCCAGCCCCCGCCGAAGTGGCAGGCGCGGCACGCAACCTCGCGCAAGGCGGGGCAAACCTCGTCTTCTTCCACGGCTCCGAATACGACAGCCCTGTCGCCACCGTTGCCAAGGACTTCCCCGGCACCACGTTTGTCGTGGTCAACGGACGCACTGTCGCCGGGAACCTCACGCCGATCCAGTTCTCGGAACGCGAAGCCACCTACCTCGCCGGCATGGTCGCCGCCGGAATGAGCAAGAGCCACAAGATCGCCTGCGTCGGCGGAACCAAGATCCCCGTCATCGAATCCTGCTTCGACGCCTTCAAGAACGGCGCCAAGGCGGTCGACCCCAACTGCGATGTCCGCATTGTCTTTACAGGCAGTTTCGACGACCAAGGAAAGGCCAAGCAGCAAACCCAAGCCCTGATCGAAGCGGGCGTCGATGTGGTGATGCACAATGCCAACGACGCTGGCAAGGGAGTCGCACAAGCGGTTCAGGAAGCAGCCGGCAAGGCGTATTTCATCGGAGCCAACGCCGACCAATCCGACCTCGCCACCGATTACAACCTCGGCTCCTTCCTGATCGACAGCCCCAACGCCTATGTCGCCGTCGCCAAGGGTATCCAGGACGGCTCGGGCGCCGGCAAACCGTTCAAAGGCGGGCTGCAGTCCAAATCCACAACATTCCTCTACAATGCCAAGTTCAAGGGGACCATCCCGGACGACCTGAAGACCAAGGTCACCGACGCTGAATCGGCAATCGTCGCCGGCACCACCAAGCCCTGACCCTCCTCATCCTCCGTAGGCGCCCCGTCCGACCCGGACGGGGCGTTGGTTTTTGAAATGCAAAACGTTCCCCTGCCGCCCCTCATCGCACACCGTACCCGCACCCTCGACAACGGTCTCCGTGTTGTCGTCGCGCAACGCCCCGGCACCGGAACCGCCGCCGTCCAAGTCTGGTACAAGGTCGGCGGAAAGGACGATCCGCCCGGAAAGGCCGGTTTCGCCCACCTGTTCGAACACCTGATGTTCAAACGGACCCGAAACCTTCCCGACGAAGCCATCGACCGACTCACCGAAGATGTCGGAGGCGAGAACAACGCCTACACGACACCCGATGTCACCGTCTACCACGAACTCATCCCAGCCAATCACCTCCAGGTCCTGCTCTGGGCCGAAGCCGAACGGATGCGCAACCTGCTGGTCACCGGCAAGGCATTCGCGTCCGAACGCGAAGTGGTCAAGGAGGAGTACCGTCAAGGAATCCTGGCTCCCCCGTACGGACGATTCGACGATGCGGTCGAACGCCTCGCCTGGAACACCCACCCCTACCGGAACACGGTGATCGGGAACATTCCCGAACTCGACGCCGCGACGCTCCAGGATGTTCGCGCGTTCCACCGCTCCCACTACCGCACCGACAACGCTGTCCTCGTGGTAGCCGGAGATTTCGACAACCAAGCAGTCGACCGATGGATTGACCAGACATTCGGCGCAATCCCGACTCCAAAACCGCGCTCCACCGCACAACGCCCCCCCGAACCCCCGCGAACCCGGCCCCTTCGACACACCGTCACCGGGCCGAACATTCCCCTTCCCGCCGTCGCAGTCAACTACCTGACCCCCGATGTCCGCTCCGACGAACGGCACGTCCTGACACTACTCGACGGAATCCTCGCATCCGGCAAAGCGTCCCGCCTGTACCGTGAACTGGTCCAGCGACAACAAGTGGCCTCCGAATCGGTCAGTTGGGTCGACCTGCGCAGCGACGCCGGCCTGCTGCAGATTCGAACCGTCGCCGCGCAAGGGGTCGCCCCCGAACGTCTCGAAAACGCCATCGAACAACTCATCGCCGACTTGCGCGAAAACCTCGTCCCCGAAACCGAACTAGCTCGTGTCCGCAACCGACTGCTCACCGATGAACTCAAATCCCGCGAAACGGTCGACGGAATCGCTTCGCTCCTCGGGGACGCGATGGTCCATCACGATGATCCGTCGTGGGCAGACCGACAATGGGAAGTCCTGTCCCAAGTCACGCCGGAACAACTGCGTGACACAGCCCGCCGCTGCCTGACTCCCCAGAACCGAATCACCGTCGTCGGCACCCGCGGTCCCGCTCCCGCGACGCCTCGCTCGAAACCGTCCCCGACGTCCACTGCAGACAACACCCCCATCCCGCCCCCGGACCAGAAGCCACCCCGACCGGGACGTCCGAGCGCCCCGGCGACGAAACGGCCGACACGGACAAAACTTGCCAACCAACTGACCGTGCTCCACACTCCGAAGCCCGGATCCGGCTTGGTCAGTATCGCAATCGGCATACCCTACGGAGCCGCGCTGGACCCATCCGGGCAGTTCGGACGAGCCGCCCTGATGGCCGACGTCATGACTCGGGGCACCGCGCTGCGTAATTCGGAGCAGATCGCCGCAGACGCGGAAGCGCTTGGAGGAACCGTCAATGCACGGGCTGGACGCGATGACATCCGATTCTCCATCACCGTCCCCGCATCACGTTGCGAACCCGCCCTGGAACTCCTTGCCGAGATTGTTCGTCGTCCCCGCTTTGCCCCGGCCGATGTGGTAAAGGCACGCAACGAGCGCACCGATGCCGCGTCCATCGAGCTGCAAGACCCCGGAAGCATCGCGGCACTGGCCGTTGCGAAACGGGTGTACGCAAACTCGCCGCAAGGAAACCCGGTGGATGGCCTTCCCACAACACTGGGCCGGATCCAACGCAACGACCTGATCGGACTCTGGACAAAGGCATTCCGGCCTGACGACACGGTGCTGGTCGTGGCGGGGGATTGCACCGCCGAAAGCGTGTTCGGCATTGCCCAAAAGCACATCGGAACCTGGAAACCGTCCCATGCACCGCGCCCGACAACCCCGGCACCATCCCGTTCCGCCACTCCATCGCGACGACCGCTGCTGATCGGCATCCCGGGCGTCGGCCAGGCAGCCGTGGCCGTCGCAGTGCCCACGATCGCCCGCCAACACCCCCGTTTCACAGAAGCGCTCATCGCCAACAGCGTTCTCGGGGGAGGATTCTCCGCCCGTCTCAACCGGGAAATTCGGGTTCGCCGAGGATTGGCGTACGGTGCCTTCAGCATGCTTTCCGCCGAAAGACTTCCAGGAATGCTGGTGATGGCCGCACAAACCCGCAATCAATCCGCCCCCGAAGTCGTCGAGGTCATGTGCCGGGAACTGGACGCTTTGACACGCACCCCACTGGGATTGGACGAACTTGAAAAACGAAAGGCAGCCCTGATCGGCCCCCTTGCACGGCGCCTCGAAACCGGTGACGGAACCGTGGGATCGCTGTTGACACTGGAAATGCTGGACCTGCCGTCGACCGAGCTGGACGCATTGCCACGCCGAATCGCAGCTGCGAAACCAGCTGATATTCGTTCTGCCGCGCAACACGTTTTCCCGACCGAGCAGTTGCAAATCGTCGTCGTCGGGGATCCTGCAGTCTGCCGAGCCG
>CAZYBA010000185.1:3444-6645 GCA_964646105.1 uncultured Armatimonadia bacterium | reverse complement strand
AAAAGACCAACTCCTCGCCGGGATGGTGCACAGGTTCGCTCTGCCCGTACAGTTCCATCACGGCCGAATTCAGTCTCCCACCGCCGAGGCGGCAGGACAGCGATGAAAGGAGGACGGTCTCGTCGAGTGCCAGCGCGGACCGGCCTTCGTCGGCGCGTCGATGGATGGATACCAGGTCGTCGTCGGCGGGTTCCGCGCGGGTGAGCTGCGCGATATGGACGCCAAGGGCGCCGCAGACACGGTTGAGGGTCGAGTAGGACGGTGTCAGGCCTTTTTCCAGACGCAGAATTGTGTTTTTGTTGACTCCCGCCCGTTCGGCGAGATCGCGGACAGAGAGGCTTTGCCGCAGACGAAACCTCTGTATGCGGGCGCCGAGGGTGGCGGGGTCCGGAGCACTGTTCACAGTCCGTTGTCCTGGGCTGGGCGGCATAGGTCGGCACGGGATGCGGAGTCCATCGGGGCAAGTATAGGAACTCGTGGACCCGGTCGCCATCGCCGGGGTGGATATCGCCGTTTCGACGCGTCAGGTCCGGTCGCGGACCGGCTGATTTCACAGCGTTGACACGCTTTCGGACGGGGGGCTACAATTGGTCGTTGTTTTTAACCGGCCCATGAGTTTACGGGCCCACGAAGGAATTCCCCCGAATCGATGAGCACCGAACAAAAGGACGGGCCGGTCATTTACGACGGCCTCAAGGGAGTGGTCGCCGCGGCCACCGAGATCGCCGAGGTCGATGGTCAGAACGGTCGTCTTACCCTGCGTGGTTACGACATCAGCGACCTTTCCGGAAAGGTCGATTTCGAGGAAGTCTGCCATCTATTGTGGCACGGCCATCTCCCGAACCCGACCGAATACGCGAACCTGCGTGCCGAAATGGCCAAGGGCCGGCAGTTGCATGCGGCCACGCTCGCGACATTGCGTGCGAACGCGCCCCACGCGGGGGGCATGGACATCCTGCGGGTCGGCGCATCGACACTCGGTGCGGACGACGACGAATTGGATTCGCTCGATGTGGACGTGGCGCGCCGCCGCGCCGCACGGTTGCAAGCCCAGGTATCGGCGATTGTCGCGCACTCCTACCGCCTCCGGCAAGGTCTCGAGATTGTCGAACCAAAGCCCGAACATGGCTTGGCCGAAGGCTTTCTCTACATGCTCGAAGGTGAGGAACCCAGTGCCGCACGCGTCGCGGGATTGAACGCCTACCTCGTCGCGGTTTCCGAACACGGATTCAACGCGTCCACATTCGCCGGACGGGTGATCCAGTCCACCAACTCGGACATGGTGTCCGCGTTGACCGGCGCAATCGGGGCGTTGAAGGGCTGGCTGCACGGCGGTGTCCCCGGCCCGGTGCTGCGGATGCTCGATGACATCGGTTCAGCCGACAATGCCGAGTCGTGGATCCGGGGTGCCTTGGCGCGCAAGGAACGGATCATGGGCTTTGGTCACCGCATTTACAAGGTGCGGGACCCGCGCGCTGCCTTGCTTTCCGACGCAGCCGAGCGCATGGCGGAGGAAACCGGCGACCGCCACCTCCTCGAATTGACCCAAGCGGTTGAAAACACAGTGGTGCGTGTCCTTGAGGAAGAAAAGCCGGGACGCGGACTGCGCGCCAATGTCGAGCTTTACGCAGCCCTGATTCTCCACACGGTGGGTATCCCGTCGGAGATCTTCACCCCGGTCTTCGCTGTAGGACGCACATCCGGTTGGACAGCCCACATGATCGAGCAAATGCCCAAAAGCCTGATCATCCGGCCGGAGTCCGTCTACTCCGGGCCGCGCGGATTGCCGTTCATCCCGCGCGCCGAGCGTCCCTGACCCAAGCCCCCGGCGGCAAACACACGGCGCTCCCGAGTTCGGGAGCGCCGTTTTTCGTCAACAAGCACCTGGGACGCATTCCGCCATTGCCCTTGGATGCGAGGCAGCGCACCGGTGCCCCGAGCCTGTGTCAGCGGTTCAGCGCATCTCCTGGCCACCGGTGACATTGATCGCCTGCCCGGTCATGTAGCGCGCATCGTCGCCGCACAGGAAGATCACCACACCCGCGATATCGTCATAGGTTGCCCCGCGGCCAAGCGGCACCTGACTCTCGTATTTCGCACGCACCGCTTCCTTCGTCAACCCTTGGGTTTTGGCATATTGATCGAATAGGCTGTCCTGCCAGAGTGTGCCGTCCAGCAAATTTCCCGGACAAACAGCGTTGACGCGGATGGCATCCGGCGCGAGGTCCAGCGCGATCGATTGGGTTAGCCCGATTCCTGCGAATTTGCTCGCCGCATAGGCACTGTTGCGGAAACTGCCCTTTTTCCCGGATTTGGAATTGATCTGCACAATCGCCCCGCGTTGTCCCGATCCATCCGGCTCCTGCGCCCGCATCACGCGGGCAGCGGCCTGCGCACTGAGGAAATAACCGGTCAGGTTGACATCGACAACCCGTCGAAAATCGGCACCGTCCATTTCCGCGATGTCGCCCGCCTTCAGGATTCCGGCATTGGCGACCAGTATGTCAAGCCTTCCCCATGTGTCGACAGCGGCTCCGACCATGGCGGCACACGATTCGGCCGATGTCACGTCCGACCCGACACCGATTGCGGCGATACCTGTTTCCGACGCGATCTCCCGCGCGGTTTCCCTGGCTTTCTCTCCATTGATGTCTGCGATCACGACCCGGACGCCCTCGGCGGACAAACGCTGGGCCAATGCCCGGCCCAGTCCTTGCGCCGAACCGGTCACCACCGCGGTCTTCCCTGTCAATCGTCCCATCGTCCACTCCTTCGGCGCACTCGGCTCCTTCCGATCAACGCCTTGTCTTCTTCCGGATATCCATGGAAGCTTTCGATCACCAAATCATCGGCTTCCTCTCGACAAACCACCACGGTCCGTGCGCCGTGCCCCCCGGGGAAGACCGACTCCAGTCGAGGCAGTCCTTCGGGGATCTGGTCCAAAGCGCCGAACGCAATCGACGACTCCCAAACCACGTCCAGAACCTCGACCGAGACGTGGCCCGGCTTGTCGAGCAAGGCAATGCTCCCGGAGGGCGGTGCCATGCACGTGATCAGTTCGTGTACCGTTCCCGCCGGAGTTTCCAGGCTGACGGAATGGCTCGATTGGTCAGGCGATCGCGGAGCGTGCCAAGGCGGCGACAAACCAGTCCTGTCCACGCACTCCTCATCAGTAAGGCGTCGTGGGACCTTCGCCTCGGC
>CAZYBA010000185.1:0-3434 GCA_964646105.1 uncultured Armatimonadia bacterium | reverse complement strand
CGACCATTCGCCCCATCGCAGACAACATGTCTCGAGCACGCGCAAGGGTTCCCAGTCGAGCCGACCGCACCACAATCCCCAGCGCAAGTCGGTGACACGGTGTTTCAGCGCCGACACTCCCCGAGCAACATTGCCTCCGCGCCGTCGGACCAGAGCCCCCCCGGCCGCAGCAATTGCGCCACATCGGGTCGGACCGAATGGAGTTCGGACAGCGGCGTCAAGGGAAGCCCCTCGATATGGGGGAAGATGATGGTCTTGCCCGGAAACCGGCTCGACTGCACTGCCTCCAAGCCATCCCGGAACGCTTCCATTCCGCCGATTGCCGAAAGACTCGCCATGGTGTCGAGCGTGCCCGACGCGGTTTTGTCGAGTACCGCTTGCATGTCGGCGATCTTGGAACCGCTGGTGCCAACCACACGGATGTTCTTCTGCGCCACCCGCGCCAGATCAAGGCGCGCCATCGTGCCGCGCGCGACACCGGCAAAGACATTGAGGACTCCGTCGTCGCCGAGGTGTGCCCACGCTTCTTCCACTGCATTGATATCCGGCACCATCACCACGATGTCGTCGTATCCGTCCGGGGCGTGCTCCGCAGCGTCGAAGGCGTGGCTGCGAACATTGACCGCAATCAGTTCGACTCCCCGGGCGTCGGCCTGGGGACGATTTCGCTCCAGCAAAGCATCCAGTCGATGGTCGTGGCGGTCGGTGACCACGATACGGCGTGGCGGATTCGGTAGCGCGAGTGCCCGTTGGACATGCATCTGTCCCATCGGCCCCCCGGCTCCGACCATCCAAACGGTTCCGTACGCCTTGAGTTCGCAACGCGTGTTCGGCTTCGGGCCCACGAAACGCCACCCGTCGTAGTGGACACGTCCCACATCCACCGCAACCGCACCCGCCGCTCGGGCATCGGCGGACACGCGGACCACGCCGTCACGAGGCATGCCGACGCAGGCGGCCGCGACCGATTCGTCCGTGATTTCTCCCTCGAGCACCGCGTGCAGCGGACCCGATTCGTCCCAGCGGTGCGCCGCTTCCACACAGGCCCAAGGTTCGACAAGCGCCGCGGCCACAACGCCCACGTGGTCGGGAAGGGGAAGCAGGTAGCATCCCTCGTCGCCGTCAAGAACCTCGTTGCCCACCAGACCCCACTGCGCCATTCCGCCGAGCAAGGCGTAACCGTAGGCGATGTTGTTTCCCTTGTAAAAAACGTCCGCCTGCACGATGAACCGCTGCCCCGGCCGAAACCGATCGGTCCGGTTGGCGCCAACTTTCTCAACGGTTAATGCCACCTCGTGTCCCATCACCACGGGATTGTTTTCCATGTCGCGCCCGAAGACGCGAGGATGGCGGGGTCCGAGGTTGATGATCTTGATGTCGGAGAAACAAATGCCGCAGGCGTCGTGACGAACCAGGATTTCGTCCGGTCCCGGCTCCGGCATCGGAACCGAATCGAGCCGCAAGGAATCGAGACCGGCACCGTACAGGTGCCAACGTCGGAAAGTATCGGGAAGCATCGGCGCATTATACGCCCCGCACAACGCCTCTGTTAGAATGGACGGGCAATCGTGACTGTCGGGTGAACACTCGGTCCGTCTGCTCCCGAACCCCATGGACCACCCCTACGCCTTGTCAGGAAAATCGCGCGACTTCCTTGTTCATCCGCCGGACGGCCCGGCCACGATTTCCTACGACCCTTTGTCCCGATCGCTGGTCCTCGAAAACTCCTGGATCCGTCGTCGCATCGCGGTCGCCGGTGACGCGGCGACGGTATCGTTCGAACGCCGCTGCACCGGACGCGAATTTCTCCGTTCGTGCGGTCCCGAGGCTGTGTTGCGCATCGACGGCACCGATTACCCGGTCGGCGGGCTGCGTGGCGCGCCGGACACGGCGTACCTTGCCCCCGAGTGGGAACGTACCCTGCAACCCTTGCCGGATGGGTTCCGCCTGCTTCGGCATCGCCCGTTCCCGATGCAGGCTCCCTTGCCTTGGAAACGAACCCAAGGCGACAGCAACGCCCCGTGGCCCCCCGCGGGCAAAGGTCTGGTGCTGACATTCACCGCACCCTCCGGAAAGCTGTCCGGCGTCGAGGTCGACATCCACTACGAGATCTACGATGCGATTCCGGTGATCGCGAAATGGCTGGTTGTGCGAAACGGTTTGTCAACCCCCATCCGAATAGACCGTTTCACCTGCGAGCGTCTCGAACTCGCCGAGACCGAGTCGTTTGTGGAAGTGTCGTCACGGTGGCGCCCGCCCGATGTCGAGCTCTTCACCGATTACACGTTCAACGGGATGGCGGGTGTTAACGCCAACCAGGCGGTGCACTTCGATCCCGACCCGACGTTCGAAACACAAGTCAATTACGAACGCAAGACTCCGTGCGTCCTCCACGCAACACCTCCGAACGGCCCGGCTGTCGACGTGTCCCCCGGCGAGACGTTCCGCAGTTTCCGGGCGTTTACGTTGCCGCACGACTCCACCGAACGGGAACGACGCGGACTGGCCATGCGCAAGGCCTACCGGGTGCTCGCTCCCTGGATCGCCGACAACCCCCTGATGCTCCACTTGACGTCCACGGACCCGAACATCGTCCGGCGGGCAGTCGACCAATGCGCCGATGTCGGATTCGAGATGGTGATTCTCTCGTTCGGCAGCGGGCTGAACATGGAGGATGTCTCGGAGGCGAACCTCTCCAAGTTCAAGGCCCTTGCCGATTACGCCCATTCGAAAGGGATCCGCCTGGGTGGATATTCCCTTCTGGCCAGCCGGCGCATCTCCGACGAACACGATGTGATCGACCCGAAGACCGGCAAGGCGGGCAACGCCATTTTCGGGAGCAGTCCGTGTCTTGGATCGATCTGGGCCGACGGCTATTTCCAGAACATCAAGACATTTCTGGAACGCACCGGTTTCGATGTATTGGAACACGATGGTTCCTATCCGGGTGATGTCTGCGGTTCAACCGCCCATCCGGGCCACCGTGACGCCGCGGATTCGCAGTGGCGTCAGCACCAGCGCATCGCGGAGTTTTACGGGTGGTGCCGCGGACGCGGTATTTTCCTGAATGTTCCGGACTGGTATTTCCTGAACGGCTCGAACAAGGTCGGAATGGGCTACCGCGAGACCAACTGGTCGTTGCCGCGGGCACGCCAGCAGATCCACGCGCGCCAGAATCTCTTCGACGGCACCTGGGAGAAGACCCCGTCGATGGGTTGGATGTTTGTACCACTGGTGGAGTACCACGGCGGTGGTCCCGCGGCGACCATAGAGCCGCTGGACAGCCATCGGGACGATTACGAGCGCAACCTGCAGATCTGCCTCGGCTACGGAGCGCAGGCGTGCTACCGTGGACCACGTCTGTACGACACGCCCCGTACCCGGGAAACCGTGGTGCGTTGGGTGCAATGGTTCAAGCGGCATCGGGCGTTGCT
>CAZYBA010000184.1:6267-6668 GCA_964646105.1 uncultured Armatimonadia bacterium | reverse complement strand
GTCCTGGAGTCCGGGGTTGGTTTCACCTTCGCCTTGGTACCAGATCAGGCCCTTGATCTTGCCGCCCACCTCGCGGATACGTTCGATCATGTTGCCGTAGAGGCTGTTCTTGCCTTCGTTCAGGCGGTCCGGACTCCAGTGGCTCATGCCGGTGGCTCCGAGCGCGCACGGAATCAGCCCGATACGTCTTCCGGTGTGCTTGCGGACATGCTTGGCGAACGCCAAGGCGGGACCGACTCCGCCGAACGGCCGTTTCTTTTCGAGCGCCATGTTTTCGTCCCACGACTTCTGCCCCCAGATTGGGATCATGAAATCGGAGTAGGCCTTGGGCGGATTCACGAAAATTCGGTGGACCGGCTCGAACGCGGGAATCCATCGGCCGTCGTTGAGGTAGTTCGTGA
>CAZYBA010000184.1:0-6257 GCA_964646105.1 uncultured Armatimonadia bacterium | reverse complement strand
GATTCCCGGATCCGTGCGCTGGCGGGCAGGAACGAGACCGGCGCCGGCCATGTTGGATTGTCCGGCGCAGACCCAGAGGTCGACATCGGCATCGGGATGGGGGGAGGGGATCGGGGTTTGCTGGTTCATGGGTGGGTTGGATTTTCTGATGGGAGATTACCGGTGGCTGTCGAGGGGAGCGCTCCACACGCCAACAGTGCGCCGTCCGAACGCATGGTTCCAGTAAAGCAGCCAATTTCCTTGGTGTTGAACCAATGACCAGGCTTCGTAGAGGGGAGCGATCCAGAACACCGGGGAAAGTGCTTCCAACTCGGGAGCGTTGCCCAGAAACGGTGTCGGGCTGCGGTCGATGACCCGGGTCGGATTATCGCGATCGAAGAGGGCCTGCAGCGGGTAATGGGCGGCGTGCATGCGCGTGGGATCGCCCCCATCCTCCGGCGGCGCATTGATTCCGTTGCCGATCAGGACAATGCCCTCTGGGCGGAGCACGGCGGCGGCGGTATCGATATACGCGCTGTCGAAGCAGCCGGGCCGTAGGGGAAGGACTTCCACGGGGTTGGATTTGTCGTCTTGGATCAATTCCCAGTCGATCAGGTTGTCGGAGACGGCCATCGACAGGAGGTTGGGGCCGTTGGTCGCCAGGACGTTGACAAACATCCGGAATTTGCCCCCGATTCGCGTTGCGATCAATCGTTCGCCGTCGAGGCGCACCACGACCGCGGGATGGGGGAAGCGCCAGGGGGCTTGGTTGGGGAGGGTCTCGCGGTCGCGCCGGGCGGTGTGCTTGAAGATGCGCCCGTGTTGTTCCCAACGGATGAAATCGCGTGTGGAGGCCACCATCAGTTCTTGGTGACGGTCGACCCCGTGCACGAACGCGTTGTAGTAGAGAAAGTGCGTGCCGTCCTCGGACGTGACCAGGCGGGAATCGCCGTACGACACCGAGGTGCCCGGCTGGATCGGGAGGATGCCTAGGTTGGGATCACCGGGTTGGGCGTGGAAGATCGGCAGTTCCGAACGTTCGAAATCGATGCCGTTGCTGCTCACCGCCAGGCCCATCCGCCATTGTTCGTCCTCGCCGTAGCAGCGCGTCACACAAACAATCTTGCCGTCGTGGACGGTGCAGGTCGGGCAGTAGATGTCGTCTTCCCAGCGGATATCGCGGTTCAGGAACGGATCGTGGAAGCGCTTTGCCGACTCGCCAGGCATGACCGACAGGACATGGTTGTGGAGCGGGCGGAACGGTATTTCCCACGGAGGGCGGTTCGGGTCGAATACGGGGACGCCCCGGTGATTCCGGTTGCGCCGAGGAAGATGCCCCATGCGGTCTTGGTGACAGCGTCCCCGAGCGCGAGGCCCAGGAAGAACGGCACCGTGCGTCGGTACAGGCCGAGTCCACCGTAGCGCAGGACCAGGGTCTTGATCAGCCAGGTGATGAAAACAATGTTCCATTGCCCCCATTCGAGTGCGTAGCTGGTGGCGAACAAATAGCCGACCGGGTGCAGGGGCCAGCCGATCCAGCGGTTGCGTGCCCACGAGAGCGCCCCGACAATCAGGGCGGAGCCGCCGGCGCGGGCGAGTGGGGCGGGATCGAACGGTTTGGCGTTGGATGTCCAGTCGTTGAAGCGGGTCCAGTTGAAGCCGGCGAACCAGGCGGTGTCGGACGCCACCCGTGCCGACTCGGCGCCGCGTTCGTAAAAGATCTGGAGCAGTGTGGCCATGCCCAGCGGGATGGCGACTGCGGTGGCGGCGAAGACCAGTTTCATAAACGTCCGCCGTTCGGCGCCGATGCGGTCGGCCATCACCAGGCTTTCCAGATGGTGGGCCATCGGGATTTGTTCGTAGGTACGGTCGAACCAGTGGAACTGGGTGAGTGCGACCGCCTCCGGACGGGTGAGGTTGGCGGTGCCGACCAGGCGTGCTGTCCAGCCCGTGAAGCTGAACCAGGCCATCACGAACAGGGGCAGCGCCACTTGCGCGACCATGCGGGTCATGACCACGACCGCGAGGAAAAACAGGGCGAACGCCAGGATCGCCACGGCCGGGCGCATGCCGATTCCGATTCCCAGCGCCACCAGAAGCACATATCCGAGTGCCGCCCCGACCAACGCCCAGCGATGGGGAATGGCCTCGGCGCGCTGCCGGATCTCCCAGTCGGCCGGGGATTGTTTCCAAAAACGGCGGGCGCTCCAGGCGAGCACGACAAACATCCCGATCCACGCACCCTCGCTGGCGTTCTCGAACCACGGAAACTGGGCGGGATCCTGTGCGGTCGCCACGGTCCGCCAGCCGACTGCGGTGGCGGCCACGGTCAGCAGGCGAAGCAAGACGAAGAAAAACCAGCTGCTGAAACTGACATCGAGCGGGATGAGATAGCACAGGCCGATGGCGTACGGCCACCAGACGGTCAGCAGCGGCGCGACCGTGCTCCAGGGCGGGGACGTAATCCAGGCGGTTCCGATGTCGTTTTCCGCCATCTTGATGCCCGGGACGGTGGGTACGAGCGACGACAAATAGTTGAGCGAGAGCAAGGCGGCGGATACCGCGAACCCCACTGCCAGGGTGCGGTCGGCGAACAGGGCGCCGAGGTGGTTGTCGCGGGCGAGGCGCACCGGCAGGTCGACAATCGGGAACGGCACCCGCTCGTAATCCACCCAGGGGCGCCGCACCAGGGACGCCAGGCACATCATGGTGGTGAGAAGCAGGAGGAAGAAGACACTCCAGAACGCGAGCGGGACCAGCCACGGGACCAGGTTTTCGGGACGGAAAATGGCCCACGGATCGCGGGTGCCGTTGTAAAAACGTTCCACCACGGCGGGGTCGCTCGGGACGGTCCAGTGGGAGAGGGCGGCGCGGGTGGCGGGTCCGCCCGTGGCGTCCGGGGCGTGCAGCGGACGCAGGATGGTGGGAAAGAGGTAATGGAGCAGGTTGCGGGCGGTGACAATCGCTCCGATGGTGTTCAGAACAAACACGACCGCGAGCTCGCTCGGGGCGAGGACCAGGCGTGGGGCGACCCGCCGTGCGAGGGAGTTCCAGCCCATCAGCGTGAAGAGCAGCCCGACGACGGTGGGGACCAGCAGGAAATACGTGGGCGTGCCGATGTGCTGGAGGGCGAGTTCCTCCTCGATCAGCCAGATGGTGTGGACCACCATCAGGGCGAGGCCGAGCGCGACCGAACGTCCGGTGATGCGCCCGTCCCCGCCCGGATTGGATTTCAACGCCGGGAATTCTCGGCGGCTTCGGCGAGCACCCGGCTGCGGATGGCCCGCATGTATCCGATGGTGTAGGCGGTGTTGGTCTTGTCGGCGCCGTCCCCGGGAACATGGTCGGGGATCAGCACGCCGTCGAACCCGACATTGTGCAGGGCGGTCATCACGGCGTGCATGTCGACGTATCCATCGTCGACCATGGTCTCGCGGAACACCGGCATGGGGGCGTCCACATTGCGGAAGTGGACCTTGAAGATCTTGCCCAGGCTTCCGAAGTGTTCGATCATTCCGGCGACATCGAGGCCGAGTTGGTCGCCGCCTTCCGCCCACGACCCGACACAGAAGCAGAGCCCGAAATTGGGGCTGTTGGCGATCTCGAGCGCGCGCTTGTAGCCCTCGAACGTCCGTATCGCGCGTCCCACCCCGCCGAGCACCGGCACCGGCGGGTCGTCGGGGTGCAGGCCGATGCGCACGCCGGCGCGTTCGGCGGCGGGGACCGCGGCGGCCATCAGCCGGGTGAATGTCTCCCACACTTCGTCCTCGGTGAATGTGCGGTCGTGGGAGTTGGGATAGGTGAGGGCGATGTCGAGATCGAACTCGCGGGTGGGGATGCTGCCGCGGGTGCGTCCCACGGACGTTTGGTAGTAGGGCAGCAGCTTGATGTTGGCCATGTGGGCGTAGGTGGTGTAGCCGATGCCCGCCTTGCCGAGGTTCTCGAGGTATTCCACGTATTGCTCGACCTTGCGTTCGAAGCCGGGCAGCCCGAGCACCATGGTCGGGTCGCAGTGCAGGTCGAGGATGCCGATGTTCCACAGGCGGATTCCGCGGCTTTCCAGGCGCTCGCGGGTTCGGAGCATATAGTCGAGGTTGGCGTCCTCGATCGTGGTCCAGATGGTGGCGCATTCGATTCCCATCCGGTTGAAGAAATCGATTTCCTGGTCGGTGGTCTTGGGGGACATACGGTCCCCGATCTTGATCCCGGGCAACGTCGGCAGGCTCATGGTTTTCGTTTCTTTCTGTGCGTATTGATTCGTGGCGACGGAACGATCGGTTGGGGGGACGTTTCAGAAGTGAACTTTGTCCCAACCGTCGTGGACAAAGCGGGCTAGAGACGCGTGCTGCGCTGCGGCTTGCTTGGCGAAGCCGCGGAACATCGGGGAGTTTTCGAGGAGGCTTTCGAGTTTGGCGGCGCGGGTGGCTTCGGGTTCGGAGGCGAGCACGAGTACGGCGCGGACACTGGTCAGCAGCACATCGGCTTGGGCGGCGGGAGCGGTGGCGAGGGCGTTTTCCAGATCGTCAACGAGACGTTGGAGCGTCTTCGGGTCCGGCTTGCCTCCCGCGAGCACGGTTTCCCAGCGTTGCAGCAGCGGAACCACTTGGTCGGCGCAACGACGATCCTTGAGGTAAATCCGCGCCGCGTCGTAGAGTGCCGCGGGTTTGTTGCCACGGTTCCGACCATCCAGCGCGCGCAACCCCGCCAGGGTGTTCACCTCCTTGGAACCCGGATACAGCGCATGGAGAAACGCACCGTCGAGTTCTTTCGCGTGGACCCGTTCCGCCATTTGCTGAAAGTAGGTGGGCAGGGGGTGCAGGAACGCGAACGGGGTTTCGACATTGGCGGAGAACAGGAACGCCCGGGTGTGGAAGCCACGCGCCTTGGCTTCCTCGAGAAACGCTTCATCTCCCTCGGCCGAGTCGACAATGACGATCTCGCGGGAACGTTCACCGAAGTGCTTGTGCAGCCGGTCGAGCAGTTCTTCTCCGAACTTGCGTTTCAGGATTTGCTCCCAAGCCCACACGGGCCAGAAACTGATCTCGAATTTGGCGCTCGGGTTCTTGGCCCAGACGCGCTTGCTGACGACATCGGCTTGGCGCAGCAGGGGTGCGCAGAGATCGGCGGTGCACCGATCGCAGACACAGCCGCCGGGATCGTAGAACCAGAGTTGGAACGCATCGGCGGTGTGGAACCATCCCCATTCGTGATCGACATAACGTTCGAGCAGGGGCCAGGTGGCGTCGCGGGACGGGCATATGCACGAGAATCCGTGGTCGACGTACTCGATGGTGGCGCGCAGTTCGGGGTGTCGTTCGAAAATGGGCCTCGGGACAAACGTCGGGGTCATGAGGAACGACGTCCGCAGCTTGCGTTTGCGGGCCCATGCGATGACGTCCCGGAGCCGTTCGTGCAACCGTCGGTTGGGCTCGCGGCGTTCGGGAGTGGATTCGAAGTCGGAGAGGATGTCCTGCCAGAGGTAGAAGGTGAGCGTGTCGGCGCCGGCTTGGCGGATATTGTCGAGGTAATCGGACCAGCGTTGTTCGCTCCAGTCGTGGACGGTGAGGCCGGGGACGGGGCTGGCGATGTTGAGGTAAACCCCGCGCGAGAAGGGGCGCGGGCGTGGCGATGGAGCGGCTCCACCGCGGGAATGAATCAACGGGAGATTTCCTTGTGGTCGCCGGGGAGCAACCGGATCCGGAGTCGTTCCAGGTAGTTGGCCGGGGGTTCGGCGAGGGCGAACTGCGGGTTGGGGTTCGGCACCACCGGGGCCAGCGCGGCGCGGGCCTGTTCCGCGCTCGCCAATGTGCAGGGCAGCGGGGGAAGGCGGTCGATCTCTGGGAGTTTTCGGTGCCAGTTGCTGTCGTTCTCGATCCAGCGCAGCACCTGGCCGAGGGCCTTGGCTCCGGACGGCGAGTCGGCGACTGCGGCGGCGAAACGGTCGATGACAGACTCCGGAGTTGTGGCGGGGTCGCGGATCATGGTGGCGAACGCGAATGTGTTGAGCTGGCGGGGTTTGTGTCCGGCGTAGCTCCAGTTGCCGACCACGGTATCGACACCGACGCCGCGCAGGTGCGCGATCTGGCGATGGATGTAGCGGGTTTCGATCTGCACCGCACGTCCCGCCGGGCCGAGGTCGCCGTCGTCGGCTTCGTCGAGGAGGAAGTACGGCCAGGCCCAGACTTGTCCGGCACCGCGTCGGCGCAGGGTGCGGACATCGCCGGCGGTCGGGAAATCGGGCGGGGTGATGCGTGCCTTGCGCAGGTGGCGCAGGGCGG
>CAZYBA010000183.1:0-6675 GCA_964646105.1 uncultured Armatimonadia bacterium | reverse complement strand
GTGAACCGCCGCGAACAACGACTCGGGTTGCTGTTCACCGCCCCATGGATTGTCGGCTTTGTCCTCTTCACCGCCTGGCCGCTGGTATCGTCGTTGTGGCTCAGTTTCACCGACTACCGGGTCCTCACGCCGCCGCGCTGGGTCGGCCTGCAGAACTACCAAGACCTGCTCGCCGACACCGAGAACTTCTGGCCGTCGCTCGCCAATACGGCGTTCCTTTTCCTCGAGCTGCCCCTGGCCCTCGCGCTGGGCCTTGCCATCGCCCTGCTGCTCAACCAAAAGCTGCGCGGAATGACGTTCTACCGGGCGGTCTACTACCTGCCGTCGGTGGTGCCCACGGTCGCCACCGCCATGCTCTGGCTTTGGCTGCTCAATCCGGAATTCGGCTTGGTGAACGCAGTCCTGCGGGCTGTGCACCTCCCCGCACCCAGTTGGCTTTCCAGCCCCGAGTTCGCCAAACCCGCCATCATCCTCATGGATCTCTGGGGCGTTGGCGGCGGCATTGTGCTCTACCTTGCCGCATTGCAGGGGGTGCCGGCCGAGCTCCACGAGGCGGCAGCCCTGGACGGTGCCGGCCCTTGGAACCGCCTGCTGCACGTCACCCTGCCCGCAATCTCCCCGGTCATCTTCTTCAACCTCATCATGGGGGTGATCGGAACATTCCAGTACTTCACCCAAACCTGGATCATGACCCGCGGCGGCCCCGACAAGGCCACCCTCTTCTATGCGCTCCACCTCTACCGGAACGCGTTCGAGTACTTCAAGATGGGGACCGCGTGCGCCATGGCCTGGATTCTCTTCGCCATCACGCTGCTGGCCACGTTGGTCGTCTTCAAGAGTTCTGCACGGTGGGTCTACTACGAGGGGGAACGGCGTTGAACGTCCTTGGCAACACCGACCACTCCTGCGCGGGCACCCGGGACTCAGGGTCTTGTTGGAGTGTGGTTCCGCGCCATCGCACCGTAGCCGGGAGGCTGTCCGGATGAACGCCAGCCGCCTGCAGGTTTTCCTCGGCCACGCCGCGCTGATCCTCCTCGGGGTAACGTTCCTCGCACCCTTTGCATTCATGGTGTCAACGTCCCTGAAACTCCCGGACCGCGTCTTCACCCCCACGATCGAATGGATTCCCAAGCCGGTGGTGTGGAGCAACTACCCGGAAGCACTCACCCGATTCCCGTTCTGGCGCTATGTCGGCAACACAGTCGTCATCTGTGTCCTGACCGTCATCGGAACGGTGATCTCCGCCGCCCTGCCCGCGTACGGCTTCTCCCGCCTGCGGTGGAAGGGACGCGACACCCTGTTCCTGGTCCTGCTCGCCACCATCATGCTTCCGGCGCAGGTCACCCAGATCCCGACATTCCTGCTGTTCCGCAACCTCGGCTGGACCGGCACCATCCTCCCCTTGGTCGTGCCGGCGTTTTTCGGGAACGCGTTCTCGATCTTCCTGCTGCGTCAGTTTTTCCTGACCGTCCCCCAGGAGCTTTCCGACGCGGCCCGGATCGACGGATGCAGCGAGTGGGGCATTTTCTGGCGGATCCTGCTGCCTCTGGCCAAACCGGCAGTCGCCACCGTGGCATTGTTCTCGTTCATCGGCACCTGGACCGATTTCCAAGGTCCGCTCATCTACCTGCACGACGAATCCCAGTACACCCTGGCCATTGCGCTCAGCGCGTTCCAGGGCCGTCATGAAGGCCAGCCGCACCTGCTGATGGCCGCCGCCACCGTGGTTACAGTCCCGATGGTGGTCGCGTTCGTGCTGGCGCAGCGGACGTTCATCAAGGGGATTGCCGCGGGTGGGGTCAAAGGGTAAACACCCCGGCTCCGTCGGGCGAACATCGACCATCGACCGTAGACGAGTTCGAAAGTCCACTCAGACGCAACGCGCTGTCGCCGCCCCCGTGAACGAATCGTTGGGGGAAGCACTCGTGGAAATAGGTTTCAGGCAGGGAGACCGAGCCTCCGGACCGAAACGACTCCCATGCTTCCCCTAGTCGCCTTGCTCGCCGCAACGTCCGCGGTCGCCCCCCAGACCGGACAGGCACCCAATCGACGCAATCCTGGAAACCGCCCCATGCCTTTCCTGCAATTGATCGCCCGCCGCGACATTCCGGCGCCGCCGATGCCGGTTGTCGATCCGCTGCCGCTCCCGGCCGGACTGCCCACCAAGTTTGTGACGCACCAGCCGCAGATCCATCCCGACACCGTGGTCCGCGAGGTACGCCCCGACGGCAAGGGACACTCTTGGCTCGCGACCAATGTGGGAGTCTTCATCACCGACAACGACCAGTGGTGGCAGCCTCTCGACCACAACGACGGTATGCCCCAAGTGGACGTGCGATCGCTCCACCTCGCTCCGAACGGCGATGTCTGGGGAGCCACGCCCGACGGTGCCTGGCGGATGCGCGACGGTGCCTTCTCCTATTTCCGAGGCACGCGCTGGCTGCCGGGCAACGATGTCAAGAACATCTGGACCGGGGGACGGGGCCTGGTCTGGCTGCAGACCGACAAGGGAACCGTCGCCATCGAGGAGCGCCCGATGACCCTGCGGGAAAAGGCGCGCCATTTCACGCAGATCAACACCCAGCGCCACAACCGACGCGGCTATGTCTCCGGCAGCAACCTCAAGTTGCCGATGCAGCCCGACAAAGGGGCGATTTTCGATGCCAGCGACAACGACGGCCTGTGGACCGCCCTCTATGTCGCCGCCGAATCGTTCCGCTGGGCCGCGGTCAAGGAACCGGAGGCACGCCGGCTTGCGAAGCGCTCGATGGACGCATTGCTCGAGCTCGAACGCTTGACCGGCATACCGGGCTACCCCGCCCGGGCCGTTGTCACCGACGACGAGCTCAAGGCGGGTGTGACCGGTCTCGATCCCAACGAAACCGTCCGCACCGCCGGCGATACCGAGAAAATCTGGTTCCGCTCCCCGGTCGATCCCACCGTCTGGTGCAAAGGCGATACGTCGTCGGATGAAATCGACGGCCACTACTTCGCTTGGTACATCTACTCCGAGCTGGTTGCCGACGAAACCGAGAAAAAGCGCATCGCCGACACTTGCCGACGGGTCACCGACCATCTGCTGAAAAACAATTTCACGATGGTGGGCCACAACGGCAAGCGCACCCGCTGGGGCATGTGGACCCCGGAAGTGCTCAACACCGATCCGTTCTGGCAGGAGGAGCGCGGTCTCAACTCGCTCGAGATGCTCTGCTTCCTCAAGGTGACCGCCCACCTTACCGGTGACGACAAATACGAGAAGGTCTACGACGAGCTGATCCGCAAGCACCATTTCCTGACCAACACCCTGCTGTACCGGCGGGGCAAACAGTGGTGGGAACTGAACCACAGCGACGACGAACTGGCGTACACCGCGTATTGGCCTCTGCTGCGGCTCGAGAAGGATCCTGCACGTCGGCGGATCCTGGTGCGATCGATTGCGTCGGGTTGGGAAGACCAGCCCGGGGAGCAGTCGATCCGTTCCGAACGCAGCCCGTTCTACAACTTCCTGTACGGAACGGCGACCGGCCGGCCCTGCGATGCGGAAGCCGGGGTGCGCACGCTCGAGGAGTGGCCGTGGGAATTGGTCAACCACGATGTCGACAACACGACACGCCTCGATGTGGGCTTGCGTTCCGCCAAGCTCGCCCGCAACCGCCCGAGCACGGACCGGGTTCTTCCGGCATCCGAGCGGCGGGTGATGCGATGGAACGGCAGCCCTTGGGAGGCGGTCTCCGGTGGCGGGGGTGCGTCGGAAGAGGACGCCGCGGCGTTCCTGCTGCCCTACTGGCTCGGAGTCTGGGGCGGCTACATCGACAAGGACCGGTGACCATGATCGAGATAATCCTGACGGAAGACATTTTTCCGTTCCATTCGAAGCACAACCACAGCAGCTGCATTGTGGAAGCGCCGGACCGCAGCCTGCTGGTGTGCTGGTACCGCGGTTCGGGCGAACGCACCGCAGACGACGTGGCGATTCTGGGCGCGCGCAAGGCCCCCGGCGGCAAATGGAGCGAACCGTTCCCCCTCGCCGACACCAAGGGTTTCCCCGACACCAACCCCATTCTGGCGGTTGACCAGAAGAACCGGCTTTGGTGTTTCTGGGCCACCCAGTTGGACAATCGCTGGGAGTCGACTCTGTTGAAATACAAGCGGGCCCGCGATTGGGGACGTGGCAATCGGCCGCCGCGCTGGGAAAAGGAAGGAATTGTCCACCTCAAGCCCGACGACGAAAAATTCCCGAAGCTGATCGACACCCGCATCGAAGAGGCATGGAAGCCGATTTTCGAGCGTGCGGACACGGCCGAGCGTGCCAAATTGACCGAATACGTCGCCCAACAACGCAAGGCGGCGTCCGACAAGCTCTCGCGGCGGCTGGGATGGTTTGGACGTTGCCATGTGTTCTTCGTGGGCGGCCGCATGGTTCTGCCGCTGTATTCCGACGGATTCGATGCATCCCTGTTCGCCTGGTCCGACGACGATGGCGAGTCGTGGGAGTGCTCGTTGCCGATCCTCGGGCCGGCGCCGGTGCAGCCGAGCGTTCTGCGGCGCAAGGATGGAACCCTGGTGGCGTTCTGCCGCAACAACGGCCCTGCCCCGCAGCGGATGTTGGTGTCGGAGTCGAGGGACGAAGGCCGCACTTGGTCGTTCGCACGCCATAACGACCTGTTGAACCCGGGGGCGAGTGTGGAGGGCGTGGTGCTCGCCGACGGCCGTTGGTTGCTTTGCGGCAACGACACGGAGGAAGGCCGGCACAGTTTGGCGTTCTGGATTTCCGAGAACGAAGGGCGTTCGTGGTCGACGCCGGTGACGGTGGAGCGTGCGGCCAAGGACTCGGGGCTGAGTTGGCACTATCCGTCGCTGATCCAGACTCGCGACGGGTCGGTGCACCTTACGGCATCGCATTTCACCCCGGGCGGCAAGACGATGCGACATTGGGTGTTCAAAGTCTGATCGCTGCTGCGGATCGACGGACGGAAAAGGCCGGGCTCAATGCCCGGCCTTTTCCGTGTTGGGAAAACGGGATCAGGTGCCCGGATTGGGCCGTCCGCGAGGAAGCATCCCGCCGCAGTTTGACCTGGAAAACAAGCTCTCAAAACAACAAAGCGGCCCGGCGGGCAACGTCGCCCGACCGGATCCGCAGTGTCATTCTAACGCAAGACCGAACCGACGCAACACGTTAAACCCCGATTAAGTTCCCGGTTTTCAAAATTTTCCGTCAAAAAAATCAGTCCGCTTCGGGGTAGGAGCCGAGGATGGTGACAAAGAGGCTTTGTTCCTGCAGGTGCTTGAGGGCGCGGGAGACGCGTTCTTCCTTGACATGGCCTTGGAAATCGAGGAAGAAGACATATTCCCACGGCATCTGCTTGGTGGGTCGCGACTCGATCATGGTGAGGTTGACATCGTGTGCGTCGAGGGCCGCCATGGCGCGCATCAGGGCGCCGGCGCGGTGCTGGACCGAAAAGAAGATGCTGGTCTTGTCGCGTCCGGACGGCTGGGGTTCGTTTTCCCCGATCACCAGGAAACGGGTGCGGTTGTGCGGCGAATCCTCGATGCGCGCCGCGGCGATGCGCAGTCCGTAGAGTTCGGAGGCGATATCGGTGGTGATGGCCGCGCCTTGCGGGTCGTCGGCTGCGAGCTGGGCGGATCGGGCGTTCGACGATGTATCGATGACATCGACCTTGTGGAAATTGTCGCGCAGCCAGTTGCGGCTTTGCGCGAACGCCTGCGGGTGGGCATAGAGGCGGACCACATCGGTGAGGATCTCTGCCTTGGTCGCGAGATTGTGGCTGACCGGGATGAAGATTTCTGCGCAAACCTTGAGCCGGGTGCGTGCGAACATATCGAGGGTGTAGGGAACAATTCCTTCGGTGCTGTTCTCGACCGGAACAATTCCGTATTCCGATTCGCCGCGTTCGACCCGTCCGAAGACATCCGGTATAGTGTCCGCTGGAATCAGTTCCGAAGACGTTCCGAACTTGTCGCGCGCGGCCCGGTGGCTGATGGTTCCGGCCGGTCCCAGGTAGGCGACCCGAATGGGTGCCTCGAGCGCGCGGGATGCCGAGATGATCTCGCGGTAGATGGCGCGGATGGCTGCGCTGGGCAGCGGGCCGGGATTTGCCGACGAGAGGCGTTCGTAGATCTGGCGTTCACGTTCGGGAGCGAAGAACTGGCTCGCGGTTCGGCTTTTGCTCAGGCCTACTTCCTGCGCAAGGCGGGCTCGCCGCGAGAGCAGTTCGAGGATCTCCGTGTCGATGGCGTCGATCTGGCGACGCAGTTCCTGTAGGGACATGGGGGTCGGTTTTTCCGGGGGAAAAGTCCCCCGATTATATCACCGGCCCCGACGGTCACCGGGCCCGCTTCCCGAGAGGCGGGGTTGTGACTTCGGGGTTGTGCAGGGTAGAACATAAACATGCCTGATTGGTTCCGCCGACCGGCGGCCGAGGTTCCGGAAGGGGCCTTTGTCAAGTGCACCGCCTGCGGCGCCATCTTGGTGTCCAAGGATTTCGAGCGCGATTTCAAAATCTGCGCCAAGTGCGGTCACCACCACCCCCTCACTGCCGATGAGCGACTGGCTTGCACAGTCGACCCCGACTCGTTCGTGGAATTCGGGAACGATTTCCATGCCAACGATCCCTTGGGATTTCCCGGATACGCCGCGAAGCTGGACGCTGGACG
>CAZYBA010000182.1:1498-6690 GCA_964646105.1 uncultured Armatimonadia bacterium | reverse complement strand
GTCGAGACATTCGCCGGAAACGTTTTTTATCCGCTTCGTTGGCAGTTTGACGCAGCGGCGCCTTCGTGATGGATACCGGTTCGAGAGAATCGCCGGGGCGGCTCGTGGGTCTGGATGCGGCCCGCGGGCTTGCGGTGCTCGGCATGACATGGGTGCATTTGGTTCCGTCGGAGGGAGCCGGGTTTGGACCGTGGCTCGCGCGGGTGCTCGAGGGCAAGGCGGCGGCGTTGTTTTTCCTGCTGGCCGGAATCGGTTGGCGTCTCGAGGAAAACGCGCGCGGCGGGGAGGCCGGCTTCGCAGTAACGCGTTGGCGCCGTGTGGTTGGACTCGCCGCGATGGGGCTGTTGCTGCATTTCACGATCTGGCCCACCGAGGTTTTGGTTCCGATGGCGTTGATGCTCGCGACGTTCCAGCTAGTGCGAAAACGTCCGCGATTGGCAAGTGCCTCTGCGTTTCTGGCGACCGTGTTCGCGCTGGGGGTTCCGGTGCTGGGTGCAGGACAGGTGGCGGGCGACTGGCTGGAGAGCGGAGCGCACCGGATGGACAGCGGGTCGTCGGCGGCGTGGCTGCGCGGGCTGATGGTTACGGGAAACTATCCTTGGGTTCCTTGGTGGGCATTGGTTTGGTGGGGCGGGCGTTGGGCGGACGGTTGGCTAGCCGGGAAACCTGTGTCGGGATTGCACGCGTTGGCCACGGGCGGGTTCGCGGTATCGGTTGGATTGTCGTTAGGATGGATTGGTTCGCAAACGCGCGGTCCGTTGTCGATGGCGCTCACTCCCGGTTGGGTCCCCACCACCGTGCCGTTCCTGCTCGTAGCGGGCGGATGTGCGTTCGCGGCGGCCGGGTTGTGCGCCGCGTGGCGGAACCCGCCGAGGGCACTGGCAGGGCTGGGTCGCCAATCCCTGAGTGTTTATGTGGGGCACTTGGTATTGCTGATTGCCCCGCTGCGCCTGGTGTGGCCGGACGAGGATTGGTCGGTTGGCGTGGGCATGGAGGCATGGTTTTGGTGGACGGCGGCGTCGGGGTTGTGGGCATGGTGGTGTATTGCGCGCGGGTATGCGCGAGGACCGCTGGAAACCGTGCTGGGCTGGATATCGGGGAAACGACAATGAAGTGTTTGGCCGGGATTGCGGCGCGGAACGGATTTGTCGTCAAGGGCAGGCTGGGATGGCCCCGTTGATCCGG
This sequence comes from uncultured Armatimonadia bacterium, assembly GCA_964646105.1. Taxonomy (GTDB): domain Bacteria; phylum Armatimonadota; class Armatimonadia; order Armatimonadales; family Armatimonadaceae; genus CAIRTT01. The sequence continues at coordinate 5,505 of CAZYBA010000182.1, read as the reverse complement.
GTCGCCTGGGTTCGGTGGGAAGCCGTGGAACCAGCGTCTTGGGAGCGCTTGCGGGGGTTTTCGACCGAATGGGAACAGGAAACGGCGCTCGGGATGGCTGATCCGGTCCGCGCTGCGGCGTGGTTGGGCGGGCGGGGTTTGTTGCGATGGTTGGTCGTGGAAACGCTCGGGGTGCCGAATGCGCAAACGCAGACCGCGTTGCGTTGGAGTCCGGCAGGGCGTCCGTTCGTGGACGGGCATCCGGATGTCGGGGTGTCGCTTTCGCGGGCGGACGGTTTGGCGTTGGCGGCGGTGTGTTCGCGGGGCTCCATCGGCGTGGATGTCGAGAGCATTTACCGGTTTGCGGGCGATCGGCGTGACGCCCGGGAATGGTGCTTACGGGAGGCGTGGTGCAAGGCATCGGGGGTCGGTTTGGATTGTTTGGAAACCGCGGGTTGGGAAACCCCGGGCGACGTTCAGGAGGGTCTGATTCCTGTTGACGTTTTGGAAACCTCGGGCTCCGTCGACAATCGTGGGGTAGGAAGTTGGCAATGGACCGAACTCGCCTTGCCGGATCGGTGGGTCGGGGTGTTGGTTCACCCTGCCGATTCCCCCGTAACGGTGGAGGCTGTGGAGGGTTGTTTCGGTACAATCGCGCCATGATCGCCGAGGTGGTCTCGATCGGGACCGAATTGTTGCTGGGGCAGATTGTGGACACGGACGCCGCGGTGCTCGCGCGTGCGTTGTCCGAGGCGGGTGTTTCCGTCCACCACCGGTGCACGGTGGGCGACAATCTGGGACGGGTCGTGGGGGCTTTGCAGCAGGCGCTGGGACGTGCCGACCTGGTGTTCTGCATCGGGGGCTTGGGCCCGACCGCCGACGACCTGACGCGTGCGGCGATTGCCGAGGCGCTCGGGCTGGAATTGCGGCGGGATCCGGACTTGGTGGCGGGTCTGGAAGCGCGTTACGCCACACGGGGCAAGGTACCGTCCGAGAGTGTGCTGTTGCAGGCGGATGTTCCGGTGGGTGGGGTGCCGTTGCCGAATCCGGTCGGGACGGCGCCGGGGTTGTGGGTGGAGGCCGGCGGCAAGGTGGTGGTCGCCTGTCCCGGTCCGCCGGCCGAGTTCGAGCCGATGGTTTCGGACGAGGTGATGCCGCGGCTGTATCGGTTGCTCGGAACCGGCCGCCAGGTGATCCGTTCGAGGGTGCTGCGGGTGAGCGGCATGGGCGAGGCGGATGCGGAATCGCGGTTGCGCGACCTGATGGAGGGTTCGAATCCGACATTGGCGCCGTATGCGAAGCCGGCCGAGGTGCATTTCCGAGTGACGGCGCGGGCGGGCGACCACGCGGCCGCGGATGCGTTGATCGCTCCTTTGGCGGCGGCGGTGCGGGAGCGACTCGGCGATGTGGTTTACGCCGAGGACAGCACGACACTCGAGGAAGTGGGGGTGCGTTTGCTGCAGGAGACGGGCCGGACGGTCGCCACGGCGGAATCGTGCACGGGGGGCTTGCTGTCGGGTCGGATCACGGCGGTGCGCGGGTCGTCGGACGTGTTCGGCACCGGTTTGGTGACGTATGCGAACGAGGCCAAGCGTGCGCTCTTGGGGGTTCCACCGGCGGTATTGGCGGCGTTCGGGGCGGTCTCTGAGCAGGTGGCGGATGTGATGGCGGGGCGGGTGCGTGAGCTCGCAGGCGCGGATTACGGGATCGGGATCACGGGAATTGCGGGTCCGGGGGGCGGGAGTGCGGAGAAGCCGGTGGGGTTGGTCTACATCGGGTTGGCGACGGTGTCCGGGACCCGGGTGGTGCGGCACCAGTTCGGGGGTGCGCGGGATATGGTGCGATTGCGGGCGACGCAGGCGGCGCTGGACATGCTGCGGCGGGAGATACTGCACCGGGCGGATTGATCGGTCCTGGCCCGCGTTGCAGGCCTGATTCTCGGAGCGTTTGGACATTGGGGGAGATTGGCCGAATGCCAGCATGCGGCGCTTGTCATCCCTATTGCGTAGGAAACCACAATGGCAAACACCCGTTCGCCGTGGTTTAATTTGCCCGCAGGCCCCTCTTGAGACTTTTCCTTGCCATTGAACTGAGTGCCCGGATCCGCGAGTCCCTCGCTGGAGTGGGTTCGCGTTGGCCGGTCGGCGACGCGCAGGTGCGTTGGTCGGAGCCGGAGAGCTTCCACCTGACCGTGGTTTTCCTGGGTGAGCACGACCCCGTGGCGGTGCCGGGGATTCAGGAAGCGTGCACAGCGGTGGCTTTGGAAACTTCCCCTTTCCGGATTGCGCTTGCGGGTGCCAGTGGGTTTCCGAAGCGGGGCCCGTTGCGGACATTGTTTGTGCCGATGTCGGAGGGCGAATCGGCTTGGCGTGAGTTGGTATTGCGTGCGGAGCCATGGTTTGTGCCGATGGGTGTGGCGCGCAATGGCGGGTTGGTACCCCACATCACGGTCGGGCGGGTGAAGTCGGGCGGCGACGACCCGGTGTTGCGATCCGGAATCGACACCTTGTCGGGCGAGTCGTTCGGCACCCAGGAAGTGACCGGGTTGACATTGGTGCAGAGTGTATTGGACCGTACCGGAGCGACGTACCACACGGTTTCGGAGCACCGTTTCGGGAACGCGCCGAGTACTGAACTTGCATGATTTTCGTGCGGTTGGTGTCAGAATCGGCTGATTTCGACCGTTATAGGAAGTAGGCACAGCGGGCCTTTGGGTTCCTGTGTCGGAACAACTCGAGAATGTCGGTTGGATAGGAGTGTAGGGAACGTGGACAAGGAAAAGGCGCTGGAAATTGCAACTGCCCAGTTGGAGAAGCAGTTCGGCAAGGGCATCTTGGTGCGTTTGGGTGAGAAGGCCGTGCAGCCGGTGGACGCCATTCCGACGGGGGCGTTGGCTCTCGACATTGCGCTTGGGATCGGTGGGATTCCGAAGGGCCGGATCACGGAGATTTACGGTGCGGAGTCGTCGGGCAAGACCACCATTGCGATGCAGGTGGTAGCGGCGGCCCAGAAGCAGGGTGGTGTTGCGGCGTATGTGGATGTGGAGCATGCGGTGGACCCGGTCTATGCGCGCAGCATCGGTGTGGATATCGACAATTTGTTGATTTCGCAGCCGACCACGGGTGAGGAGGCGCTCGAGGTGGTGGACGCGTTGGTGCGTTCGAACGCCATCTCGGTGGTGGTTCTCGACTCGGTTGCGGCGTTGGTTCCGAAGGCGGAAATCGAGGGCGAGATGGGAGATTCCCATGTCGGCCTGCAGGCGCGACTGATGAGCCAGGCGTTGCGCAAGATCACCGGTTCGTTGAGCAAGACCGGTACCGCGGCGGTGTTCATCAACCAATTGCGTGAGAAGATCGGGGTGATGTTCGGCAACCCGGAGACGCAGCCGGGTGGGCGTGCCTTGAAGTTCTACTCGTCGGTCCGCCTGGACGTTCGCCGTGTCGAAACCCTCAAGGTGGGTACCGACATGGTGGGTATCCGTACACGGGTGAAGGTGGTGAAGAACAAGGTCGCCCCGCCATTCCGTCAGGCCGAGTTCGACATCATGTTCGGAACGGGGATTTCGCGTTCGGGTTCGATTGTCGACATCGGCACCGAGTTGGGCGTGGTCACCAAATCGGGAGCGTTTTACAGCTACAAGGGCGAGCGCATCGGCCAGGGTCGTGAGAACGCCAAGAAGTACCTGGATGAGCGTCCGGAGTTGATGGCCACCATCGAGGCGGAGATCAAGGGCAGCGGCGCGGCCGAGGAGGCGTTGACCCTCGGCACGAACGCGGACGTCGAGGCGTAATCGGGTTTTTCCGATCGGATCGTGTTCCGGAGCCGGGGGATTGTGCCCGACTCCGGGACGGATCGATGGGCGATATTGACCCTTTTTTCCTCCGGGCACTGAAGTGCCCGTCTTGTTGGCCTTCGGCCGATCGTCCTACAGACGGATTGTTGTTGCGTTAAGCGAGTCGTGTGTTTCCGGGTAATGAATTACCCGTCCCGTGGCCTGTCGGCCGATCGACTTCGACGGGACCGGGTGG
>CAZYBA010000182.1:0-1398 GCA_964646105.1 uncultured Armatimonadia bacterium | reverse complement strand
CCGATCGACTTCGACGGGACCGGGTGGCGATTTCGTGCGCGGATTGCCAAGGGTCCGGTCAAGGTAAACGCTCTTGGGGACCTACCCCGACGCCGTCACAATCTGCGGCAATACGGTCGCAGCCGATCGCCAACTCGGCCGAAGGCCTTCAGAGGGAGAGTTCACTCTCCCGGGGCCGGAGGGAAACGGAATTGCCGGGCGCCCCAGGGCTGGTCGGGTCGAGATCGCCTAACGCAAAACGGTCGCAGCCGATCGCCAACTCGGCCGAAGGCCTTCAGAGGGAGAGTTCACTCTCCCGGGGCCGGAGGGAAGCAGTGTCGCCCAATGCCCACGGGCCGGCGGGGGCAAGATTGGCTCGCGAAAAACGGTCGCAGCCGATCCACGAATTGCCGGTCGCCAGCGTTGATGTTATAGGAACGGTCCCCAGCAGGTTCCCGAAGAACCCGGTTGGACACGTCCCCATGCGGAACTTATAATCAGGCCCATGGATGCCTTTCGTTCGCTCACCGGAATTGCCGCCCCGATGGATCGGGTCAATGTCGACACCGACCAGATCATTCCCAAGCAGTTCCTGAAGCGGATCGAACGTACCGGATTCGGGCAATTCCTGTTTTTCGATTGGCGGTATCAAGCCGACGGCACCACTCCTGACCCGTCGTTCGAACTGAACCGCCCCGAGCTCGCAGGTGCCCAGATCCTCGTGACCGGCAAGAATTTCGGATGTGGGTCCAGCCGCGAGCACGCCCCATGGGCTTTGCTCGACTACGGCTTCCGCGCTTTGATCGCTCCCAGTTTCGCGGACATCTTTTACAACAACTGTTTCAAGAACGGCATCCTGCCGATCGCGTTGCCGGAGGATCAGGTCAACGACCTTCGTTCCCGCCTCGAAGCGTCCCTCGGCGAAACGGTCACCATCGATCTGGAAACCTGCACAGTCGACGGTCCGGGAGGATTTCATGCCCAGTTCACAGTGGATTCCTTCCGCCGCCACTGCCTCCTCAACGGCCTTGACGATATCGGGTTGACGTTGCAGCACGAGACCGATATCACCGCCTACGAGCTGGCCGCCGGCAAAGCCTGATCGCCCATTCGGTCCGACCTCGGGATCCAATCGAGGCTCGCTGCGACTCGTTGCACCCCCTCCCGCACCAAGGTCCCGTCGAAGACGGCGTCACGCGGACCGGGGGCTCCGGTGCCCGCCAACAAGCAACGCGTGCAGCGCAACAACAATCCGTCCGGAGGACGATCGGCCGTCCCAATACTCTCCCGTAAGGGCAACCCGCAGGGTCGCAGCGCGACCCTTGTGGTTGCCCGTGCCATCGCGCCGGCCATGCTCCCACCACCCGATCCCGTCGAAGTCGATCGGCCGAAGGCCACGGGCCGGCTACTTCATTGCCC
>CAZYBA010000181.1:6454-6701 GCA_964646105.1 uncultured Armatimonadia bacterium | reverse complement strand
AGTTTTCGAGGGGTGACGAATCCGAGTCCGATACGGCGGGTTTCCGGTATTTGGTCGCGGCGGGCTACAATCCGGATGCCATGGCGTCGTTCTTCCGAAAGATGCGCGAAAAGGCCGGGGACAGCCCGAAATCCCTGGCGTTCCTGAATTCCCATCCGTTGACATCGAAGCGAATCGAGGCGGCGGAGAAAATGGCGGCGGACTACCGCGCCGGAAAGTTGTCCAGCCGGTGAGTGAAACTGTCCGA
>CAZYBA010000181.1:3632-6444 GCA_964646105.1 uncultured Armatimonadia bacterium | reverse complement strand
CGAAGGGCGGGTGTGTGCGATTGTTCCGGCATGGAACGAAGCCACCCGGATAACGTCCGTCTTGGATGTGTTGTGTTCCGCGCCGGCGGTCGATCGGATTGTGGTGGTCGACGACGGGTCGTCGGACCGGACCGCGGAAGTTGTGCTTGGTCACGATGGCGCGGTGTCCGGCAGGTTGAGTTTGTTGCGGTTGGAAACCAACCAGGGCAAGGGTGCGGCGATGTCGGCGGGAGCCGGTGCAGCCAGCGACGCGCATGTGCTGCTCTTTCTGGACGCCGATTTGATCGGGCTGACGACAGCGCAGGTCGAGGCCTTGGTATCGCCGGTGCGCTCGGGGCAGGTCGAGATGGCCCTTGGCGTGTTCCGCGGGGGCAATTTCTGGACCACGCTGGCGCAGGTGATTGTGCCGAACATCTCTGGACAGCGGGCAATCCGCCGTGATTTGTTCGAATCGGTGCCCGGCGTGGCGCAGGCGCGTTTCGGCGTGGAACTCGCGATCACGAACCATGTGCTGGGCGAGGGACACCGGATCGCACAGGTGGTGCTGCAGGACGTTTCGCACCCGATGAAAGAGCGCAAGCTCGGCGTGGTGCGCGGCGTGGTTTCGCGGGCGCGCATGTACCAGCAGATGCTGCCCTACATGGTGCGTCGGTATCGGAGGCGTGGACGATGAATTCGTTGGCCGAGGATTTGCAGGCGCTGGCGGGGTTGCTGGCGGTGGACACACGAATAGAGAAGGCGCGGCAGACATTGGCCGGGCTCGACACCGGAGCCGGCCTGGCCGCGGAGTACTCCGCTGCCAAACCGGGTGCGGACGCGTTGCGCCGGGAGGCCGATCGTCTAGCCGCCGCCCAGAAGGATGCGGAGTTGGCTCTGGGAAGTGTCGAGGAGCGGATTGCCAACACCAACCGTCTGTTGTACGGCGGAACCGTGAAAGTGCCGAAAGAGCTGGAAAACCTCCAACGGGAAATCGAGATGTTCGGCCGACAGAAAGAAGCGGCGGAACTCAAGGTTTTGGAAGCGATGGAAGCGTTCCAAATCGCCGATTCCGAGGCGGTGGTGGCCGAGAATGCCCTGAAGGACCTGGCCCGCCGTTTCCGCAAGGTGAAGGCGCATTGGCAGGAGCGTTCCGACGCCCTGAAGGCCGAGATGGAATCGTTGACAGCGCCGCGCGCCGAGGCGGCCGCACTGGTCCAGCACCCCGACCTGCTTGCCAGCTACGACCAACTGCGTCCGAAGAAGGCCGGTCTGGGAGCGTCGCTGCTGGGCCTCGACAACAACTGCGGGGCCTGCCATACGAAAGTCAACACAACGCTGGCCGATGGTGCCCGGGCAGGCGCCTCCGTGCAGGTTTGCGAACACTGCCGTCGGATTTTGATTCCGGCCTGACCAAACACGCGTTCATTCCAAACACGGGTCCCGTACCAATCCGATCCACCGGGTCGGCCTCGACCGGGGCGGGCTGCACGGTGGCGTGGCAGCAACGGAGCCGCAACCTCGACGTTCGAGTTTCAACGCGTTGTTTCCGTACACGAACGCCCGCTGCGCATCGGTTCCGCGCCCGGAACGGCGGCGTGATTCGGTAGACTTCCCGCGTGGACTACGACCTGATCATTGTCGGATCCGGCTTCGGCGGGACGGTTCTGGCGCAATTGGCGCGCCGCCTCGGATATTCGGTTCTGATCCTGGAAAAGGGAAACCATCCGCGGTTTGCGATCGGGGAGAGCACCAGCCCTCTCACCAACCTGTTGATCGAAACCCTTTCGGAGCGGTACGACCTGCCCCGCCTGCGTCCGCTTGCGACCTGGGGCGAATGGAAACAGGCCTACCCGGATGTCGGGGTCGGTCTCAAGCGTGGCTTCACCTACTACGGACACCGTGCGGGGGAGCCATTTTCGCAAGACCCCAAGGGTTCGCGACGATTGCTGGTTGCCGCCAGCCCCGCCGACTGGTGCGCCGACACGCACTGGTTGCGCGAGGATGTCGACCATTTCTTGGTCCGGGAGGCAGTCGCTGCGGGCGCCATCCTGGTCGAGAACGCCACCATTACCCGGATTCGCGACGACAACGGCCAATGGACGGTGGAATGGCGGGACGACTCAGGAACCCAGTGTGTCCGGGGCCGGATGGTGGTGGATGCGGGGGGCGCTCCCGGTCCGTTGGCGCAGTCGCTGGGGATCGGGGTCGGGCAGTTCGCGGGCTATCCCTCCACCGAGGCCTTGTACACCCATTTCGAGAACGTTCCGATGGCTGCTGACTTACCCGCCTTTTCCGAGATCGGTGCAGTCCCCTATCCCCCCGACTGGTCGGCGCTGCACCATGTCTTCGAAGGTGGATGGATGTGGGTCCTGCGTTTCGACACCCATCGCGTCAGCGCGGGATTCGCGTGCGAGGATTGGCTGGCCACGGAGTTGCGCCTTGGCGACCCGGAGGCCGCTTGGGATCGTTTCCTGAATCGTTTTCCGTCAGTGCGGGAGCAATTCGGTGGTGCGGTCCCGGTGCGGCCGTGGGTGCATGCGCGGCGTTTGTCGTTTCGGATGGAACGTGTGGCCGGATTCTCCGACCAGGGGGCTCCGTGGGCGTTGCTGCCGTCCGCCGCGGGCTTCATTGATCCACTGTACTCGACCGGTTTTTCGTTGACCTTGGCCGGGATCGAGCGGCTGGGGCGATTGCTGGAGGACGGAGTCCCGGGCCGGGAGGCTTTGGAGGCGTGGGGCAATTCGGTGGCGCGTGACCGGGACTGGGTGGCGGAGTTCATCGCCGGCAACTACGCAGCATTCGGCGATTTCCCGCGGTTCGTCGATACGTCCCA
>CAZYBA010000181.1:0-3622 GCA_964646105.1 uncultured Armatimonadia bacterium | reverse complement strand
TACTTCGCTGCGGCGTCCTACACCGAAATGGCCCGTCGTCTCGGCAACCCGGAGCGCGCGCCGGGTGTGTTGCTTTCGGGGGTGGACGCGTTCAAGGAGACGTTCCGTCGGTGGAGGGCGACTCCCGGGGCATCGGTTGCGGAGGCGATTTCCCCGTGGAATGTGGCGGGGCTCGCGGACGCGTCGAAAGGGAACGCCTACGGGGTGGATCTCGGCGATGTGTTTGGCAACGCGCACAAGCTCGGCTGGGACCAGGATGCCCTGAGGGAGGCGATCGCGCGTGCTCCGTGGGCGCGCTGCGAACCGGAGCGCCAGTAGCCCGGTGCTGTCGGGCCGGGCGCACCAAGATCGCCTCGGGAACAACAGGCACCCGGCATTTCCGACAGCGCCGACTTGTCAGACTCCGAGTTGTCCACGCAGGGAGGCATAGCGAGTCCGACCGACGGGCGCCCGACGGCCGTCGCTGAGGCGGATTTCAAACTCGTGGTTTCCCAAGGGGATAAGTTCGCGGATCTTGGACACCGGAACAAGGTATGAATCGTGGATACGGACAAAGCCGCAATTCTGGCATTTTGATTCGAGTTCTGACAACGAGCCCATGTAACGGAATTCGGTTCCGTCATCCGTCCGTACAAAGACCTTTTTGTCGCGTGCACTGGCGCAGACAATCTCCTCGGTGCTGACGATGCGAATGCCTGTTTCGCCACGCACGGCAATACGGTTTGGGGCTGCGGTTCCGGTCCCCCGCGAAGCTCGGATGCGCCTCACCTTGCCAAGGCATCGCAGGAGACGTTCTGGGCTGACGGGCTTGAGCAGGTAGTCGGTCGTCTCGTGTTCGAATGCGGCCACGGCATGTTCTGCATAGCCGGTGACGATGACGACAACCGGGGGGTTCGGCAGGCGCAGCAGTTCCGCTGCTGCGTCCAATCCAGATATTCCGGGCATTTCGATGTCGAGAAAAACAACATCGGGACAGAGGACCGGAATCTCCGCCAACGCCGTCAAGGCATTATCAGCCATCCCGGCGATGGTGACTCCCTGTTCCTCGAGCAATTCGGCCAGGAAGCCTCTCGCCAAAGGTTCGTCATCAACCAGAAACGCATTCACCGAGGCGGCCCTCCGTCAGAATCCAGCGGTACTGTAAAGGCAACCAAGGTCCCCTGTCCGGGAGCGCCGTGAACCCGCAGGCGGCTGCGGCGTCCGTGGCGAAGTGTCAGTTGCCGATTCACCATGGCAAGTCCGTGCGGTCGACTTCCCGCGTCCGGATCGAGGGTTGAACGAGCCTCCGCAGGAAATCCCACTCCGTCATCCTTGACCGCGATCAACGCATGATTGCCGGAGCGTTTCAAGGTAATAGTCACCGTGCGGTATCCCATGCGGCACGGGGCGACTCCATGAAGAACGGCATTTTCCACCAAGGTTGTCAGGGAGAGTGCGGGAACGAACGCACCATCGAGATTGTGCTCGATTTCCCAACGGGACTGCAGTCGGTGCCCCAGGCGCAGTTCCTCGATTTCGAGGTACCCCCGGCAATTGGCGATTTCGCTCCAGAGAGGTACTTCCTTGTTCAGGTCGATTTCCAATGCACGTCGCATCAGTTCGCCGAGTCGGACCGTGGCGGTTCGTGCCTTGTAAGCATCCACCGTACACAACGCAGCGATCGTGGTGAGGGTGTTGTTCAGGAAATGGGGATTGATACGGGAACGGAGCGCATCCAGCTCGAACCGAACGCCCCGGGCACGATTGGCTTCGTTTTCAAGAGCGAGCCGGTTGGCTTCGTTGCGCAACGCCGCATCCCGAACCACCATGGTCATCAGCAGGACACCAAACCCATTCGCAATCACGGTGACCGCCGCCGTAGGAAAATCGAAGGCCTGATCTAGGGAGCGATATGCCAGAGCATTGGCGACCACGGCCATGGATTGGGCGACTACACCAGTCTGGAAACCGCCCCGCATCCCCAGGCGTTTGCCCAGCAATGTTCCGGACAGAATGCTTGCGATAAGAGCCGGCGGGGTCGCCAGCGCGACGGGTAGTTCATGGAGCAGCAATGCGGTGGCGATCGCCCCCGCCGCGGTGATGATTCCGACCATCGGTCCTGCGATGGACGCCGCAAAGGTGACCACCAAGGTCGAGGGGGCAAAGGGATGTTGCGATTCAGGCAGTAAATCCTGGACCGTCGCCAGCCCGGCGAAATAGAGACCGAGCACCCATGTCTGGGCTGGTTTGCGACGCGCGTCCAGCAGGATGGCAAGCGCGCTGCCTCGGGTCAAAACGTAAGCTCCGGCTACGAGGACACAAGTGTCTTCAAGGACTGTGAAAATCCATTCGGTGACCACCATCTGAATGGGAAATGGTATCAGGCGCGACCAACGGAACCTAAACCACGACCAAGCGCGCTTTTGCGACGGGAGTCGGGTCTACTTCACAACTAAACTTAACGGCGATGAAACGCTGGGAGACGGCCGCCGCGGCAGCAATCGCCACCATGCTGATGGCCTGTGGCAGCCCCTCCCACGCCGCCGATTCCGACACTCAGTGGTGGAACCTTTTCACCGGAACCGGGCATTTCTCGTCGCGTATTCGATGGTATTCGGAATTTCAGACTCGGTTCTCATTGGTAGATCGTCAGTCTACAGACCGGACCCTGTTGCGCGGCGCCGTCGGGTATCAGGCAAACCAAAAGTTGTCGTTGTGGGCTGGGTGGGGTTCGACGCCGACTTACCATCCACAGTTCCGTAATGAGACTCGTTGGTACCAGCAAGCACTGTACGAGTGCAGAATAGCCGGCAACAGCGTTAGCGACCGCTTCCGCCTTGAGCAGCGCGACATCGAGAACACGGGGTCCACCGCCTTCCGGATGCGCAACATGGCACGCATCGCCCACCCCCTTGACAAGGCTGGCATCTGGCAGTCGGTGGCCTACGACAAGTTGTTCTGGAACGTCAACAGCAGTTCCAACGGTCCTCGATCCGGTTTTGACCAAAACCGCATCTTTTTGGGAGCCAACCGCTTGGTCGCTCCCCACATCCGCCTCGAATTCGGCTACCTGCGCGTCGATCTCCGTCAACCGTCCGGTATCAGCCGCCATCTGGACTGCCCGTTGACCCAACTCGCCTATTCGTTCTGAGACACAACCCAACCATGGATACCCTCAAGTCGTCCTCGACCAAATCGGATCTCCTCTCCGGTTTCCTCGTTTTCCTGATCGCGCTTCCGCTATGTCTCGGGATTGCCAGCGCGAGCGGCGCGCCTCCGGTTTCGGGAATCCTCACGGCGATTGCCGGTGGAATCGTCGCTCCGTTCCTTGGAAGTGCACGCCTGACGATCAAGGGACCCGCCGCGGGTTTGATTGTCATTGTCCTCGGTGCAGTGACAGACCTCGGACAAGGCGATGTTGCCGCGGGTTATCATCGGGCATTGGCCGTTGGAGTGGTCGCGGGTGCCATTCAGATCCTGTTGGCGCTAATGCGGGCGGGCATCCTGGGGCAGATAATGCCGACCTCTGTGGTGCACGGCATGCTGGCCGCCATCGGCGTCATCATCATCTCCAAGCAAAGCCATGTCCTCTTCGGTGTGAAGCCGGAGGCGAAAGAGCCGTTGGAGTTGTTGAAGGAGATTC
>CAZYBA010000180.1:0-6752 GCA_964646105.1 uncultured Armatimonadia bacterium | reverse complement strand
TGCTGACCGGGTGCTTGTGGACGTTGCTTTACGAGCGGACAGTGACCTCCAACATCCTGACCCAGGTCGACTTTGTCCTGCAGGCGTTGGTGGTGTCGGTGCTGGTGGCGTTGGTGTTCATCGACCTCGACCATTTCATCGCGCCGGACGAATTGACGGTGTTCGCGGCGGCGCTCGGATTCGGCCGGTTTGCGGCGATGATGAGCCTGGCGTTTGCGATGGGTGAGCCTTACTGGCCGGAGATGCGCGCGTCGCTCACCTATTTCGGATGGGTCCCGGTCGCGCTCGTCGGGGCGATCGCGTATGCGGGGTTGTTGTTCCTGGTGTCGTGGGCGACGTTTGTGGTGTACGCGCGGGATGAAAACGAGACGGTGCTGGCGGTGGCACGGCGTTTCTTCGTGTTCGACGACGAAACGGTATCGGCGGTGCAGTCCGATGCGGCAGCGCAATCCGCTCCCGACCCGGTGGCATTGTCCGGCGAGCCAGCCGGAACCGTCGCTGCGATTCCTGAATCGCCTGACGACACGGCAGTGGATGTCTCTCGGCGGGGCGCGCCGGGTGCGGAGGCGGTTGGCGCGGCGGTTGGCGTCCCGGATGCGTCGGATGCGGACGACGAGGACGGCGGCGAGGCACCGCGGTTGGCGTTCTCGCCCGCATTCCTCTGCGCGGTCTGCACACTGATCATGGCACCCTTGCTCGGGATCAAGTCCCTGTGGTTTTTCGGTGTGCCGTTGGTGTTGTTTGTCCTCATTTCGCGGCGCGGCGACAGCGCGCGTCGGACGTTCGAGCGGTTCTTCCGTTCCGACGACCTCGGCCCGCCGGTGACCGGCGATCCCGGTGATGTTTCGGCGTTGGCCCAGGCGGAGGCCGATCAGTTTGCCAAGGAAGCGGAGACCGGTCGGCACGGGGGAATGGGCCTCGGCGATGCGAAACTGGCGATTGGTCTCGGGGCGGTGCTCGGACCGGGTCTGGCGATGCTTTCGCTCGGATTTGCCACCTTGCTCGGAGCGGTCACCGGGGTGACGTTGGCAGCCCGGCATGGCCGGAGCCTGCGCATTGGATTGCCGTTTGTGCCGTTCATGGCCGTGGGGGCCATCCTGTCCATGCTGTACGGCCCGGCGGTGGTGCAGTGGTATTCGGGCTTTCTTTACCCGGAACCGGTCCGGGCGCCAACTCCGGCGGAGATCCGGCGTGACGAGAAGGCGCGGGAACGTCGCGCAAAGGGCATTGCCGAAAAGTTTCCGGCTGCGCCGGCCGGTGAGGGGTCGAAGGAGTCTGACTCGATACCTTCGCCGCGCTGATCGGGGTTTCGGGCCCCGGGTCGGAGACTTCGTCCCGCCTCGGGCAACAGCGGCCCGGGACCGTGCCGAATCGGTGCAACCGATTTTCCAAACCGCGGGGTCGGGGACGCTCGACCGGTTCGAAATCGGTAGAATCCGGGCATGTCCAATCACGATTCGGTACCAACCGACGCGACCGGTTTGTCGCATGTGGATGCGGACGGCACGGCCCGGATGGTGGATGTGACGTCCAAGCCGTCGACCGTACGCACCGCCAAGGCGACCGGTTTTGTGCGTATGGCGCCGGCGACTGTCGAACTGCTGAGAAAGCAGGCATTGCCGAAAGGGGATGTCTTGACCGTTGCTCGGATCGCGGGCATTCAGGCGGCCAAGCGTTGCGGCGATTGGATTCCGCTCTGCCATCCGTTGCCCCTCACGGATCTCCAGGTTTCGTTTACGGTACTGGAGAACGCCGTCCGGATCGACACCGTCGCGCGTTGCATCGGGCCGACCGGAGTGGAGATGGAAGCCTTGACCGCAGTGACCGCGGCGGCGTTGACAGTGGTGGACATGTGCAAGGCCGTCGACAAGGAGATGGTTCTCGACGGGATTCGTGTTGTGGAAAAGACCGGCGGCTCGAAGGGCGACTGGAATGCATCGGGGGCAATCGATGCGAGCATTTGAGATTTGGCTTCGCCGGTCGCTGCGTCGACCGGGTGTGATGCTGGGTAACGGTGCCGACCGGTCTTGGAACGACTTGGGAGGTGCGGGATGCTGAGCGTCGAAGACGCCCGGGTGCGTATTTTCGAACGGGTATCGGGGGTTCTGCCGACCGAGGTCGTGGACTTGGAGTCGGCGGTCGGTCGGGTATCGGCCGACGATTTGCTGGCACCCGAGGCCTTGCCGGGTTTCGACAACAGCATGGTGGACGGCTGGGCGGTGCGTCTGTCCGATACGGCAGGGGTCAATCCGGATGCGCCGCTGGTGATGCCGGTTTCGATGGAGATTGCGGCGGGGACTTGGCCGAGTCGTCCGTTACCGCCGGGGACTGTCGCCCGCATCCTGACCGGCGCGCCCATTCCGGAGGGTGCCGACGCGGTGGTGATGGTGGAGGATTCACGCCCGGAAGAGGGGGGCGGGGTGGTGCTCCTCGACTCGGGATCGAAACGGTTCATTCGCCGGATTGGGTCGGACCTGCCCGAAGGCAGCGTGGCGTTGCCGGCGGGAACCCTGCTGGGTCCGGCGCAGGTCGGATTGCTGGCGGCGCTCGGTGTAGTGAACATTGCGGTGGTGCGGCGTCCGCGGGTGGGAATTCTGTCGACGGGTGACGAGTTGGTGGTGCCGGAGACATCGGAATTGCCGCCGGGCAAGCTACGTAATTCCAATGCCGTCGCTTTGGCGGCGGCGGTTCGTGAATGCGGGGCGGATCTGGGACCAGTGGTGCGACCTTCTGGTGTCGAGCGGCGGGGTGTCGGTGGGGGTCTACGATCTGGTGCGGCAGGTGCTTGAGGAGCGTGGTGAGCTGGAGTTCTGGCGGATTGCGGTGAAGCCGGGCAAGCCGCTCGCGTTCGGGAGTCTGGAGGGGATTCCGTTTTTCGGTCTGCCTGGGAATCCGGTTTCGGCGTTGGTGACCTTCGAGGTGTTCGTGCGTCCTGTTCTGCGGCGCATGGGGGGCTCTTCACGGCTGGGACGACCGGTTGTGGATGCGGTTTTGGAGGAGACGGTGCCGCACACGGGGGGACGTCAAGAGTTTGTGCGGGCGACTTTGGTGTGGGAGCGGGGGCGCTACCGTGCCCGTCCGACCGGAGCCCAGGATTCCCATCGCTTGTCCGGTGCCGCGTTGGCGCAGGCGTTGCTGGTGGTGCCGGCGGACCGCGAGGACGTTGCCGCGGGGGAAGTACTCGAGGCGTGGTTGCTGGGCGAATCCGGCTGATCGGACGTTGCGAACGGGAATGCGGACCAATCGGCTCGGGCATGAGGGAACGTTCGCCGGGTGAACGTCGAAGGTGCGCAGCCTGTGCTCGGGTGCCCTGACGGAAGAGTCTTGTTGAGGCGGCTGTGTGCCGGGGAGACGTTGACACGGGTTCTGTGAACGGGTAGATTAGCGACAGTTTTGATCGCCGATATTTATTGTCGGAAATATCGGGAATGATTCCCGATAAGTGCCGGCTGGGTTCGAGTGAACCGTGTTTTCGGGGGTCGTGGTAAAGGTTGTCCGATGTCGCGTCGTGGATTTACGCTGATCGAGCTCTTGGTCGTGATTGCCATCATCGCCATCTTGGCGGCGATCCTGTTTCCGGTTTTCGCCTCCGCCCGTGCGAAGGCGCGTCAGGCTACCTCGATTTCCAACCTGCGCCAGCTGGGTCTGGCCGTCTCGATGTACGTCCAGGATTACGACGCCTATCCGACCCATTCGTCCCCGTCGAACCTCTCGCCGCGCACTCGCTGGCCGGACACCATCTTCCCGTACGTTCGCAACGAAGCCATGTTTCGTTCGCCAGGGGCTCCCGAGGGTGCGTTCCTGAAGTCGTTCGCCCATAACCCGCGGATGTTCTACGGAGGCTATGGCTACAACTACCAGTATCTGGGCAACACGCGTTTTCCGTTTGTCGCCTTCGATGCCGATATCGAGCGTCCCGCGGACACAATTGCCATCGCCGACACCGATGGCAGCAGTTTCGACGCGGGGGTTCGGAATGCCGGGAACTATGTGATCGACCCGCCGTTGCCGAGTGCTCGTGGAAGCCGGCCGGCGAGTCCGGGAGACGGTTTTTACGGGGCACCGGGCACCGCGGAATGCGGCGGTGTTCGTGGTTGCAGGGCGGTTCCCTCGGAACGTCATCAAGGCATGGTCACGATTGCGTTCGCGGACGGCCATGCCCAGGCGTGGAAGCGCGACCGGATGGACGATTTCGACCGGGACGGTCGTCCGGACAACGGTTGGTGGAACGGCAAGGGCGACGCATCGCAACGGTGACGGTTCGAATTGCCCGGGGAGCTTCATGGGGATGTCAACCCGGAAAGCGACGGGTCAACGTCCCGGTAGGGTTCGCGACGGAGGCTTGCCGGTGATGCGGCGGAACGCGGTGGAGAACGCGAACGGGTTGTCGTAGCCGACCCGTGCGGCGACGGTTGCGACGGTGTATCGCCCTGACGACAGCAGTTGGGCCGCCATCCGCATGCGGATGCGTGCCACTTGGTGCATCGGGCTGGTGCCCAGGTCGTTCCGGCACAGCCGGCGCAGGGTCTCGGCGCTGACATCCGCGGTCGCTGCGAGGGATGCGAGGTCCCAGTGCCGGTCCGGGTTGGCCTCGACCGTTTTCCAAACCATGTTCAGTCGCGGGTTGTGAACCGGTTCGTCGGGAGCCGCCAGTCGCCGGGCGTGGACGTCGATCAGCTGGCACCATGCTCGTTGCGCAATCGGGTCCGTGGCTTGTGCCACCTCCGATGCGAGGGCGCGAACGCATTCCCAGAGCAAGGACGCCTCTGCGTCACGCACCCGCGCGTCTCCCGATAATCCGGAAAGCCCGGGCGCCCAGGTCACCCAGACGACACTCCACGGTGAACCGTTGTGGTGGTAGCGCGAGTCGGTGCCTTCCGGGGTGACATAGACATTCCCCTCCGAAAGTGCGGTCCACTTGCCGTCCACCCAGACAGTCCCCGTGCCGGTCAACGTCGCCATGACCTGCGCACGTGGGGTGGCGGGTCGGACAAACTGGAAACCCGGCGCGGTCTCGGACCAACCCACGAGGTAGATGCCATGCGAGAGCAGCGCCGGAACCGAGTCGGTGCCGACAAGCCATTCCTTGGTCTGCGCACCAACATTGTGGATTTCACGAAGGTTGATTTGGTTTTCGGTCATTCCCAAAACGAGGGTATCGGCGGAGAATGGGTTTGTCATGCCGTGGATTCAAGGAAGGTCAGCGGAAACGACCCTGCGGTTTCAATGGGACAAACCAGTGGTGGGCGCCGGAGGCGCGAAGGGCGCGGTGGTGCTCGATGGCAAGATCCTCACCACCCGCACGGTCCGCGACCGCCAGTCGTCCCGGGTCGTGCTCGCCGTCGGTACCGACCACGGACGCACGTGGTCCGACGGGGCCGCCATCGTGGAATCGGGATCGGACGGCCCGCGCGACTTGGGAGACGGTTGCCTGCTTTCCCTCGGCAAACGACGCCTTTGGTACGTCTTCCGCGACAACCACTTGTCCGCGTCGCCGCCGCGCTTTTCCATCCGGGTTTGCGAGAGCACCGACTCCGGGAAGACCTGGGCACCGCATTCGACGGTCGCCGATAGCTCGGGAGAATTCCGTGGCCACTGGTCGCCGTCGCTTGTGATCCACGCGGGGACGGTGCACTGCCTCTACGACGACGAAAACCTGCCGTGGGAAAACGGGTTTCGCCGTCACCAATGGCTTCTGAAGAAGACCTGGAATCGGCAGACGAAAACGTGGGAAGCGCCGGTGGTGGTCAGTCGGGCCCACGACCCGAAGCATCTTTCCCGGGACGGTATGGGAACCGCGCTGGTGTTGCCGGACGGGGAATGGGTGGCCACACTCGAGTCGGTCGGGACCGATCCCCTGCACGCTTCGGTGGTGCGCACGGTTCGCTCCTCCGACGGCGGACGGACTTGGAGTTGGATTACCCGCGAGCGCGCCCTTGTCCACGAAGGCAATCGTCCCAAGTTTTCCGCCTACGCCCCGTGGCTTACGCGTCTCCCGAACGGCCACCTTGCCTGTGTTTTCACGTCGAATGAACGTCAGGAAACTCCGGACGCCCCGGGCACGCCGGCGCACCGTTTGCACGGCGATGTGCTGATGCGTTTGTCCGTCGACGGTGGACGGACTTGGTCGGGTCCGGAAACGATTTATCAGGGAGGCGGACGCAACTACATGCCGCAGCTGGTGGTGTTGGGGAAGAATACCGTCGCCTTGCTTTGCCTCGATTTCGCGCTCGAGAAATTCGTCTGTGTTCCCGGGAGATGGAAATGAATCCGGATGTTCGCACGGGCCGGATCCCTTTGCTCAACTCGGGCGCCGACCCGTGGATCGTTCGGCACAACGACGATTATCTGTATTGCCACAGCCGCGACAATCAGATTTGGGTACGTCGCGCACCGACCCTCGACGCCCTCGCCGAAATCGAATCGGTTGCGGTTTGGAAAGGTCCCGAGGGCGGTCGTTATTCGCAAGAACTATGGGCGCCGGAGCTCCACGCGGTGGAGGGCGGAGGGGGGATTTACGTGGCGGCCGACGACGGCGACAATGCGAACCACCGGATGGTGGCGTTGGTGCGCGACCACCCCGACCCACTCGGCCCGTTCACATTCCACGGCCCGCTCGCCCTCGAGCCGGATCGCTGGGCCATCGACGGCACACTGCTGCGCCACCCGCAACACGGCTTGTTTTTCCTCTGGTCGGGTTGGGAAGGCACGGAAAATGTGGCGCAACACCTTTACGTTTGCCCGATGGCCGA
>CAZYBA010000179.1:5813-6769 GCA_964646105.1 uncultured Armatimonadia bacterium | reverse complement strand
CGTCGTTGTCCGCGAATGCCAGGGTGTTTTCCTTGGCCCGGTCGGCAAGTCGGTGCGGGTTCGGGACCGCCAGCGCGGTGATGACATTCTGCGTGTCGCCGATCAGGACCACTTCCTGAAGCATCGGGGACGCCTTGAGGGTGGATTCGATGGGCAACGGACTGACGTTCTTGCCATTGGCAAGGACAATGATGTCCTTCTTGCGGTCGGTGATGCGCAGGTAGCCCTCGGAGTCGAGGGTTCCGATATCGCCGGTATGAAGCCAGCCCTCGGAATCGATCATGTCGCGGGTGGCTTGCTCGTTGCCGAAGTAGCCCTTCATCACATTGCGCCCGCGGTAGCAGACCTCGCCGTCGGGGGCGATCTTGACCTCGCCGCCGGGAATGACAGTTCCGACGGTCCCGATCCTGGGCTTCGGCGCAGGGTTGACCGAGATGACGGGACTGGTTTCGGTCAGGCCGTAGCCCTCGAGAAGGACGAAGCCGAGGGAGTGGAAGAATCGGGCCGTTTCCGGGTTGAGCGCGGCACCGCCGGATATGAAGAAGCGCCAGTTGCCGCCGAAGCGCGCCCGGATCTTTTCCAAGACGATTTTGTCGAGGATCGCGTGCTCGATGGTGGTGAGCAGGCCGGGAGATTTATCCGCTTGGCGGGCGTCGACGACCGCACGGCCTGCCGCCAACGCCCTCTCGGCGAGTTTGCGCTTTTTCTCCGGTGCCTTGGCAATCGTGTCGAGGATACGCTCCTGCATGGCTTCGAACACCCGCGGTACACAGCCCATGATCGTGGGACGCATGGTCGCCATCTCGTCGAGGAGGGTGCGGGCTCCTTGGGAATAGGCGATGGATGCCCCGGCCGACAACGCGAAGAGGTGGATGATGCGTTCGAACGAGTGGGCGAGCGGGAGCCAGAGGAACTGCTTGTCGGCCGGCGGGAAGACGACGCCATGCTTCCAGTCG
>CAZYBA010000179.1:937-5803 GCA_964646105.1 uncultured Armatimonadia bacterium | reverse complement strand
GGAGTGGGCGAGCGGAAGGAACGATAGGAAGCGGTCGGTCGGTTGAATTCCGACATTGCCGTTGCGGAAGTGCTCGAGCGAGCGAATGCAGTTGTCGGAAAGGTTGCGGTGGGTGAGCATCGCGCCCTTGGGGTCGCCGGTGGTCCCGGATGTGTAGATCAGGCAGGCGACGGATTCCGGATCAACCGCGGGGCGAGGGGCGGGCTTGTCGGCCCCTTCCGTGAACAAGACTGTCATCGGGAGCGCGGCGCCCGTTGGATCGTCGCCTTCAAACAGGAAGATTTGCTCCAGGGACGGCGTATCCTTGCGTGCCTCGAGGACTTTGGCGAGCTGCTTGGAATCCTGGACAAACACTGCCTTGGCCCCGCAGTCGTTGACGATGTACGCAATCTGGGGCGGAGGCAACGTCGGGTAGATTCCGACAGTCGTGATTCCGAGGGTCGCGTTGGCGAGGTCCGCGATGATCCAGTTGGGTTGGTTTTCCGAAACAATGGCGATACGGTCGCCCGCCACAAAGCCGCGTGCGGCCAATGCGGCCGCCACCGCGTCTACGCGGTCGGAAAACGCCTGCCATGTGAGGGACTTCCACTCCTTGCCCTCTTTCCAGAAAAGAGCCTCGCCGGTTGGATTTCGGGCGACAGACTCGCGGAAGAGTGCGGCGGTGGTTTCGGCGGTCGGAAGAACAATCGGGTGCGTCGACATCGTTGCGGCGTCCTCGAAAAGGGAAATAAAGTCAGCGCATTCTACCCGGCACCCCGCAATGCCCGTCGGATTCGATTTCGGGACTGAATCCTCGATGACCCGGGCAGGTGTTCGGGCACGGTCGAATCCCGCTTGGACAACCCGGCATGCGGCGGATGGAACCTCCGAAACGATGCGCGTCCCGGGGGGCGCGGCCTCGGGGCGAACGGGAACCCATATCCCGCCCAGTCAACGATTGCGTGTGAACTGGACCATGGCCGGTCTTGGCACGAAACCCATTTCCGCGTTGATCGCCAGCATCCCGACGTTGTCCGCGGCGTTGTCGGTCCGAATGAACGGCGCTCCGACCGTCTTGGCATACTCGAGTGCAACCCATTTCAACGCAGTGGCGATCCCGCGCCGTCGGTGCCCGCGCAGCACGCCGGTGACCCCCGTTTCAACGTCCGCATCGGCACTGCGATGCCAGAGGGACGCGACTCCGACCGGGATCCCGTCCTCCAGAGCGAGAAACTGAGCTTCGGACCGGTATCCCGGGTGCGCCAATCGTTGGATCCACGTTTCGTACGGCACCCGTTGGTAGACCCCGTTGCAGGGCGCGTCCGCCCCGACCGTCTCCGAAACAGCATGCCATTGTGCCAGCGCATCCGGACATGCGTCGAGGAATGCGTCGATCGTGGCAATCCGAATCCCTTCGGCGGCCAGTCGCGGACGCGGATCCGACTTGGGGTTCGGCTGGAACGCGTTCACATCGCACCACGATTCGCGTGCCTCGCGTGTGGGTGCGTGGCCGCGTTGTGTCAGGAAACGGACGCTGTCGAGGTCGGCCTCGCTGACCCAGCAATGAACGATCAGTGCCTTTCGATCCGAAAGTACCGTGTCGAGATGCCGGTACAGATACGTCCCGACCCCCTGCCTGCGGAATTCCGGTTGCACATGGATCTCGATACGGTAGGTGTGGGGATCGTGATCGCCGATCTGGTGCCGGGCTTGGCAGTAGCCAACCAGACCGGCCGTGGTCTCGAGAAGCCATCTCCCGGACCAGCGCCCCGCCGGCAGGTAAGCGTCCCGGTAACGAAACTCCGTTTCCGACATGGTGCCATCCGGATCGGACTGGTTGTGGCAAGCGACGACGGCCGGGTAGTCGACTTCCGGTACAAACGGTCGCAAGCCGGCGCCGTAGGCGGAGGGAAAGGTGGAGACCGTCATCGCGCCCGGGATGTGGTGGACGGCGGACGCATGGCCGGGGCGGCAACCCCGAGCCGGTAGACAGCGATCAGGTCGGGAATCGACTGCAGGCGCCGGATCAACGATTCGAGATGGTCGAGCGACGGACTTTCCAAGTCGATGCGCAGGGTGGCGGTTCCTTCGCGACGATGGCTGAAGGTGTGGATTCCGATGATGAAGGTTTCGGTGCCCGCAACCACATCGGTGATGTCCCGCACCAAGCCATGCCGGTCGAGGGTTTCGATCACGACCCCGGTCGCGAAACGATCCCGTTCACTGGCGGACCATTCCACCGCGGTCAATCGTTCCGGTTCCTTCATGCGCCATTCCGAGACATTGGGGCACCCTTCCCGATGCAGCAAAATACCCCTGCCACGGGATACATATCCGACCACGGCATCGCCCGGAAGGGGAAGGCAGCATTGTGCCCGGCGCAACGAGACCCCGTCGACGCCATCGGCTGCCACTGACAACTTGCCGGTGCCGTGCGGGATTCGCCGCGAAACATACCCGCTGGCCGGATTGCCTTCCGGGCGGAGGCGGTTAACCACGGCCCCGAGCGGGGTGTCTCCGAACCCGATCGCCGCGAGCAGGTCGTCGCCGTTCTCCTTGTTGAACTCCCGTGCCAACGCACCGAGTTTGCGGGTGTCCTTGACCAGGTCGGTCGACAGGCCCAACCGGACCAGTTCCTCGATCAATTGCTCGCGACCCCGCGCAATGCTGTCGTCGAGGCGTTGCAACCGGAAGTAGTGCTTGATCTTGCTGCGGGCATGGCTCGATTTGGCGATCGAGAGCCAGTCGAGGGAGGGAGTCGCGGCGGGCCGGGTGATCACCTGACAGATATCGCCGTTCTGGAATTCGTGCGAGAGCGGCACGGTCTTGCCGTTTACCCGTGCCACGGCCAAGTGTTCGCCGACACCGGTGTGGATGCGGTAAGCGAAGTCGATGGGGGTGGCACCGGACGGCAGGTCGATGACATCGCCCTTGGGAGTGAATACAAAGACCTGGGAATTGAACAGGTCGGTGCTGACCTGGCTCAGGAATTCGGAGGTGTCGCGCGCGTCCTTCTGCCACTCGAAGAGTTGCTGGCGCAGGAATGCCATCTTCCGGTCGAAATCATCCTTGCCCGCGCGGGCGTTTTCGCCCTCTTCCTTGTACGCCCAGTGTGCCGCCACCCCGAACTCGGCGGTCTTGTGCATGTCCCAGGTTCGGATCTGCACCTCGAGAGGTTCGTGACGCGGGCCGTAGACCTTGGTGTGCAACGACTGGTAGCCGTTGGACTTGCGCATGGCGACATAGTCGTCGAACTTGCCGGGGATGGGCAGGTAGGTGTCATGTACGACACCAAGCGCGGCGTAGCACTCGGGGATGGTGCTCACGATGACCCTCAGCGCGATCAGGTCGTATATGTCGGGTAGGTCCAAGCCTTGCTGGACCATTTTGTTGTGGATGCTCCAGAGGTGTTTCGGACGTCCTTGGATCTCCGGCTCGATGCCGTTGCGCTGGAAACTGGTGCGCAAGGTCTCGATCGCTTCGCGGATGTCCTGTTCGCGTTCGCGGCGTGTCCGTGCGATGCGCTCGGTGAGGTCCTTGTACTGGTCGGGATGCAGTACCTTGAACGCCAGGTCCTCCAGCTGCCATTTGATCTGCCAGATCCCGAGGCGTGCTGCCACCGGTGCGAACACCTGCATGGTTTCCTCTGCCACCTTTGCGCGTCGCTCGGGCGACAGGCCGACAATGGTGCGCATGTTGTGCAGGCGATCGGCGAGCTTGATGACCATGACCCGAAGGTCGCGCGCCATCGCCAAGAGGATCTTGCGCAGGTTTTCCGCCGAAGACCGTTCCTCATGGCGACGCTTGCGCCGCGGGTCGACCTTCGCTGCGTCCTTGCCCGCCGATTCCCGTGCGGCCGCCGCCAACTCCGGTGCCAATCGTTCGAAATCGGCCAGTTTGAGCTTGGTGACCCCGTCCACCAGGGTCGCCACTTCCTCGGAGAACTCCGCGGCGATTTCCTCGCGGGTGACATTGCAGTCCTCGACAACATCGTGCAGGAAGCCTGCCGCGATCGTCGCGGCGTCCACCTCGAGGCTTGCCAGGATTTCGGCGACCTCCACCGGATGGATGATGTAGGGTTCGCCCGTCTTCCGGCGCTGGCGGCACAGGGTTTCGTGGTGGTGGAACGCGTAGGCGTAGGCGTGCCGCACCAGGTCGGCATCGGCTGCCGAATCGGTGCGCAGGACCCGCTCCACCACGGCATCGACTTTCTGCCGCAGACGTTCGCAAACTTCCGGGGTGATCGGGGGAACGTCTTCCGGAGGTGCGGTCGGTGCGGTTTCAGGCGACGGGGGCATGGTTACAGGCGAAACAGGCTTCGGCGACGACCAGTTCCCCGTGGCTCAGGGACGATGGTCCTCGGCGTAATGGCGCGCCAGCAGGTCGACGCCGTAGTTGCGCGACACACCCGAGGCGGCACTGCGCCCGAAATCCCCTTGGAAATCGCGCCACACATCATGGACATGGTTGGCGTTGTTCTGGGTGTTGTCGTACTCGATCACGAACGTCGGGCCCTGGATTCGGTAGTAGTGTCCCTTGCCGGGCTCGGTCGATCCCATCCAGGCGAATTTGACCTTGTCCCAGCCGGCCTTGCGGATGGCGTCCTTGCGACGACGACCTTCCGCGGCAGGCATGGCCGCCGCGTGCGCGTCCACGATCGCGTCCAGCATCTTCTTCTGGCCGGGATTGAGCTGGGAGTAACCGATCCCGACATTGGCGAGGGCTTCGACCTTGCGCTTGTCACCGGTGAGGACGTCGGGTGGGGCGGTTTCCGCGACAATCGCGGTGGTTCGCTGCGCGGCGTCCAGCGACGACGCCAAGGCGCGCCCCAGTTCCTGTTCGGCCTTCAGCACTTCGGTGCCGGCCAGCGGCAAGCCCGCAGGTACC
>CAZYBA010000179.1:0-927 GCA_964646105.1 uncultured Armatimonadia bacterium | reverse complement strand
GTACCTTCGCGGGATTCGTGCCGAACAACTGCGGCGTACTGGCCACGATCCGATCGCCCTTCAGTGTCCAGTGCAACGACTGGTGATGCCCCTCGAAACGCCAGCCCCACAGTCCGTCCGCGGAAGGCTCCCCGAAAACAGTGACATAGTACTTGCGGACATGCCGGTATTTCGGGTCTGCGTTCTCGATCTGCAGGAGAACGTTCTCCAGCTCCCGGATGGTCTGGATCCGCTCGTACCCGAGCTGGCTCACGCAGGAGGAAAGGAGATCCAGCGCCGCGGCTTGCTGATCGGCGCCCATGTCCCATAGGGCCACCCCCTTGCGGTCGTCACCGGGGACAAACTTCCACTTGCTTTGCTCGTCGGAAGCAAACGGGAATGTCGCGGATTGACGCTGTTCCGGGGTGAGGGATTGCAGGAACGCCTTGGCGGCGGCGTGCGGACGCGGGGCGGGTTTGGCCGCCGTGAAGCCGGCGGCCACCGTGGCGGAACCGAGCAATACCGGAATGGCAAAACGAATCAGCGGAGCAAGCGCCATGGGGAAAACCGTCCTGATCAGGATGGATCAGGATACCACGGGGGCGCCGGGGCGGGTGAGGGATTCGCGGGCGGCACGGACCACTTCGGCAGCCGCTTCGGCGCTCGAACCCAACGCGGTCAGGTGGCCCATCTTGCGCCCCGGGCGCGCGTCGCGCTTGCCGTAGAGATGCAACGCGACCCCGGGCACCGACAACGCGTTCTCCCAATGTGGATCGCCACCGTCGCCAGGCCAGACATCCCCCAGCAGATTCGCCATGGCGGCACCGGGGGCACGCAGGGACGTTTCTCCGAGCGGCAACCCGCACACTGCCCGCACCTGCTGCTCGAACTGGCTGGTAGCACACCCCTCGATAGTCCAGTGCCCCGAATTGTGGGGCCGTGGCGCCA
>CAZYBA010000178.1:461-6847 GCA_964646105.1 uncultured Armatimonadia bacterium | reverse complement strand
GGGCGTGTCCCGTAAGGGGTAAGGGTTCAAGTCCCTTCTTGGGCATACAAAAAGACCTTCCGTAAGGAAGGTCTTCTTTGGTTTCGAGAGTCGTTTCCGTCGACCGCGATCGGGGCACCGTCGCATTTCGGCGCCCCGCGCGAAGCCCGTTCGACGGGAATCAATCCCGCTCAGGCCGTCACAAACAGCCATTTCCCCGCGGTGGCGTCCGTGATCTCCACTTCCACGGAATCGTTGCACACCCGCGACGGCACCGTTTCGCCGGCGGTCCCGGGAATGGTCCCCTGAACCGCCACCGAAACATCGCCCTTGCAGGAAATCGGCAATGCGAGGCGGCAGGGTGTCGTGCACCAGAGCCTCCATCCAGCACCACCGTCCACATGGTTCGCAACGTCCACGGGCGCCCAGGCGATCTCCTCGACCAGACGGTCCGCAAAAACCGTCTCCACACCGTCGATGCCAACGCGGTCGCAGCCCGCTCCCGCGAACGCCAACGGTCGACCGGACGCGTCGCTGCGGAACGTCAAGGCGTGGCGTCCACGGTAGGTCAGACGTTTCCCGGCAATTGAGAATTCGTCCAACAGGATCGCGTCGGACGGTGCCGGACACTTCGCCAGATATTCGGCGTCCGCGGCCGCATCGCGCCCGAAACCGCCCTCCCAGTCTTCCTCCACGTCCCGGAAATGAGGGGCAATACCGATTGCGCCGTTGGCAAATGCGCAGCAATACCAAGGGGTGTTGCGGGAGAGCGTCTCCGGGTTGTCGTCCCCGGCATGGGCCCCCAATGCCCGCAGCAACTCGAACCAGTGCCGGGATTCGTAGCCCAGACTGCGGCTCTGGTCGTCGCGTGGTCGGAAGCCAAGGAACACCACCTGCCCCGCACCCAGACCGCGCCTTGTCCCCACCACGCCCGCCGATGTCCGCGCCACAATCTCGACTCCCCCGGCCGGCTGCACCGGATGCACCTTGTCCACCGGGAAATCGGTCAGGATCTGCAGCGGTTCGATTCCCGCCAGAGCTCCTTCGAAACCGACACGACGCCCCGGAGCCGGCAGACCGTCCACCCACTCCTCGTGCATTTGCACCCCGGTCAGAGCCTGCCAGGTTTCAACCACCGACCCGCCGTCCCGGCCGATGCGCGGCGGAGGCCCCGACCAGATCACAGTGGCTCCCGCCTCGGCGGCGTCGGCGAGGAACGAGAGCAAGCCCGGACGCGGGAACGGTTCGCAGGTGGCCACGACGGTGCTGTAGCGACGTCCGCGGATCACCACTGCACCGTCCTGAATTGACCCGCGATCGAGAAGCACATCCTGGGTCGCGAAGTCGGCATACCCGTACTGGGTTGTCCAACTTCCGAAACGTTCGTCGAGCGCCACCAAATCGAGCGGGTACAGGAACAGAACGTCCACCACGCGGTGGTCCATCCCCTGCACCATTCCGAACACCGGCGAGCCGGCGCAACCGGACGCATCCACGAGTGCGGAGCGCCGTTTCCCCAGTTCCGCCGGCATTCCCCAGTGCGCCGCGTAGTTGAGCGGAATTTCGGTGACCAACGACAGCGAGCAAGCCAGCGCAATCCCGACATAGTTGCGGTCGGACCAGCCGCATTCGGCGTGATCGTTGCCGCTCGCGGTCAGGAAATCGCACCACTTGAAATAGTCGTGGCAGGCGGCGGACGCCTGATGGACGGTGTTGGACCAAAGGAAATCGGGGGTGTACTCGTAGGCGCCCTGGTACATCGGCTTGGGACCGCGTCGCCAGAAGTCTATGGTCGGACTTTCCGCCCAGGTGGAATGGGCACGCGCCTCCAATGTCTTCCCGAGACGCGCCTCCAGATGCCGCTTGGCCCCGGCGAACAGGTCCACCACCCCGTCCTGCAGCAGTTTGTAATAGCGGCTGCGCAGGAGTTGGGTCTCGCGGATGGCAGCCGGGCTGGATCCACAGACATGCTGGACGGCCTCGCCCGCGTAGATGTCGTGGCGCCAATCTTCCTGACCGGTGCAGAAATAGACCAGCCACTTGGCGAAGTCGGCGTACTGCGGGCCGTAACGACGCGCGAACTCTTCCTGGAAGCCCTCGCTGACATAACGGATCGCCAGTTGGCCGTTGTCGTGGTGGTCGGCGTAGATCCAGTCCTGCTGGATATGGAGTTCGTCGGAGTAGAGGGCGTTCAGCTTCACCCCGGCGTCGACGTACCGGTCGCAGAGGTTGTGCAAATACGGCCGCGCCGAACCCGCGAAGTAATCCATTTCCGGGGAACGCAGTTCCTGGACCACCAAGACCCGGTCCATTCCGTCCACCCCGGCGTCCCCGCTCCCGTAGTAGCGCACTCGGGTGCGGTTGGGTTCGTCCACCAGTACCTCGAAGCCGGACGTGAACGAGATGTCGACAATGTTGTCGGGATCGACCACGGAGTACAGGGTGCCGGGCACCGGAGTTTCCCGGAACGCGAAAACCCGGACTCCGTCGGGGACCAGTTCGACGACACCCTTGTTGTTTTCCCACCGTTTTTGGCGCCACATCTCGACCGACCAATTGCCGGTTTTCGGATCGCGGACCCCTTTTCGGTACTGCATCCAACGTCCACTGTGGCCGGTCGCGCGCGCCGCCACCGGCCCGATCTCCAAAGGAGAGAGCAGCGAAAGTTCCAACCCGAGACCGTACTGCGCCGCGAACTTGCTGATGACCGCCATCCGCTCGACCGCCTCGTCGGTGTCGGGGGTGAGGCGGCGGGGAGAGAACTGACCGGGCCGGTATTGATGGAAGAAGTGGTCGTGGGCGACGATCAGGGTCTGGTGGCCGAGCGACGCTGCCCGTTCGCAGACCGAGCGCAGGCTGCCCTCTTCCTTTTCAAACGTCAACGACAAGTCGATGACACGGTCGGGGTCGTCGGAGATGGCAACCAGTTCCTCGTCGGAGACCAGAATGATGTGGGATTTTCCGACATGGAAACTCCACGCGCCGTTCATTTCCACCAATTTTCGATCCATTGTCACCGTCTCCTCGCCGTCAAAACTTTCCTCGGGGGTCTCCCCAAAGACCTATCTGTGCCACGCTTACCCTGTGCCCGATCAGCGTCCAGCTGCGTCGTCGCTCCACGTGTCGACACTGCCCACCCGCGGGTTCCAGGTCATCCGCCAGGTTACGCTCCGGGTTGATCCCCACTCCACGTGTCAACACTGCCCACCCGCGTATTCCACCAAGTCCGTGCGGTTTTGGCGTCGAAGAACTGGGCGTCGTCGAAAACCGAGAGCCTCGGATCACCGGCGGGCAGGTTGGCACGCGCGGCGGCGAGCATGTCGCGCCAACCGGGGTTGTGGTAGGACGGCCATTGGATTCCGCTCTGGCAGAACGACGAATCGGCGAAGTAGCGGGGCCGGTTGTCGCCACCGGGTTTCTTGCGTCGGCAGTGCCACAGCGCCGAGTGGACCATCACCACGGAACCCGGCGGCAGGTTGTCCACCACCACCTCGCCGGGGAGGGTGTTTTCGCCGAGCACCTTCAAGCCGTTGTTGGCCACCACCGCCTGCTGGCTTCCGGGAAGATAGACCAAGTCGCCAACCTCGCCGTTGAGTCCGTTGAAATAGTGGAAGACATGCACCATCAGGTGGCTGCGGTTGGTCTGCGGCTCTTGTTCGTAATCCTGATGCCAGTGGACTCCGGGGGTTCCAGGACCTTGGCGGCTGGCGTGAAGATGGTGGAACACGAAGTCGCCCTGCATCACCTGACGGACCATGGCCAGGGTGCGCGGGTGGACAATCAGGTTCCAGAGACCGGGGAACTCCACCACCCACGGCACCGGTTGGCCGTCACGGCGCAGGGCATCGAGGCGATCCATGTCGGCCTTGAACGGTGCGCATTCGTCGTCGGTGAAATAGGAGGGCAGGACAACCGCGCCGGTCTGGTGGAACGCAGCGAGTTGATCCGCGGAGAGGACGGGGCCGTGGGAGTCTTCCATGGGGTGCGGTTCGCGCCGGGCATCGGTCAATCCTGCCGTTCCCGGTTTCCAATGCATTTCGCCGGCAACCGGGGACGGGGATAAACCCGGTGTTTCCGCAGGCGGCACAGGGCAAACCGGGCGTCGTCAGCCCTTGAGCGCGCCGGCCGTGACCCCGCGCACAAACGCCCGCATTCCCACCGCAAACAACAAAACCAGCGGGAGGCTGCCCACCACGTACCCCGCCATCGTGGGACCGTATTCCATGTTGAACGACGACGCGAACCGGGTCACCCCGACGGTGAAGGTTTGGCGTGCGTTGTCGGAGATGGCCACCAGCGGCCAAATGTAGTCGTTGTAGATTCCGAGCGAAGTCATGATCGCGATGGTGGCGAGCACGGGCATCGACAACGGCAAAGCCAGGCGTCGGTAGATGATGCCATCCGACGCGCCATCGACCCGCATCGCTTCGAAAAGTTCCTCGTCGATGCCCGCGAAGAAGGTCCTGCTGAGCACCACGCCGAGCACCTGCCCTCCGGCGAGGTACGGCAGGATCAGCGCCCAGGGGGTATCGATCAGGCCGAGTTGCTTCACCAAGCCGTAGGTCGGGATGAGGGTGAGGATGCCGGGAACCATCAGGAGGGCCAGGATGGCGGACGCCACCCACTGCCGACCGGGGAAGCGCAGCCGGGAGAGCGCATAGCCGGCCATCGACGACAACCAGACCACTCCCGGCACCACGATTCCGATCAACGTGAACGTGTTGACGAGGTACGGGCCGAGGGCGGTCCAGGCCTTGGGGTAATGGTCCCAGCGAGGTTGGGTTGGCAATCCCCAGAAGTTGGTGAAGAGCTCGGCGTTGCTCTTGAGCGAGATCAGGAGCATGGCCGCCAGCGGAAGGAGCGAGAGCGCAACCACCGCGGTCAGGATGATTCCGGTGATCCAGCGGGTCACGGGCGGGTGTCCTTTTCAGCGCCGAGACGTTGTTGAACAAGCGAAAGTCCGAAAATAACCGCGAACAGCGCGAGTCCGATCGCCGCGGCGTAGCCGAAATGTCCGAATCGGAACGCCTGGAAATACATATGGAGCGCCGGGACATGGGTGGCCAATCCGGGACCGCCGCCGGTCAAGATCAGGATGCTCCCGAAGTCCTGCAGCGAGCCGATGGTGGTGAGGGTCGCCAGCAGGCGGATTTGGGGACGCAGCAGCGGGATGTCGACGCACCAGACGCGTTTCCATCCTGTCGCGCCGTCGATCGACGCGGCGTCGTGAATCTCGGAGCCGATTCCGCCCAGGCCGGCCAGGTAGATCAGCAACGGAAGTCCCCCGGCCCACGGGAATCCGATCCCCACCACCGCGGCGAGAGCGGTGGACGATTCCCCAAGCCAGGCGCGGGTCCATGCGCCAAGACCGACCGACTCGAGGATTTGGTTGAGCAACCCGACACTGCCGTCGTAGACAAACGCCCAGAGCAACATCACCACCATGCCGGGAACCACCATCGGCAAGGTCAAGACCGTGCGCAGGAACGATTGCCAGCGGGCCGAGCGCAACCCGATCAGGAGTTCGGCGACCAGCAGCGGCGCGACGAGGGTCTTGGCGAGGGTGGCGAGCAACAGCAAAACCAAATTGCCCACCGACAGGCGCAGGTACTCGTCGGCGGCCATGGTCCGGAAGTTGGCGAGTCCGGCAGGAACCGGGTCCTCCCCTGCCTCCCAGTGCGTGAACGCGCGTTGCAGACCAAGCAAGGCCGGGAGGTAGACAAACACCGCCAGAAGGGCAACCGTGGGCAGCAACATGGCGAGCACCAACGGCCACGGGGAGCGGGAAGTCATTCGCGTCTTCACGACGGTTCCCCGATCACTGAGGCGTGGTGCAACGCATTTGTCGGGAATGGGGAGTATCTCGAGACGGCAACTGTGGCGCCAACACCCCGGAGTGTCATCCCCGTGTGTCCTTGGTGCGCGGGTTGAAATCCCATTTCGACTGGGCAGCCAGGCGCGGGACGGCGTCGGTCATCAGGCGTTGGTAACGTTTCAGGAACTCGTTCAACGAAATCCGGCCGTCCATGTAGCGCTGCGCCCACGCGGTCCATTCCCACACCGACTGTTGTTCGTCACCGAGTCCGCGGTAGGTCAGTTTCTCGAATCCCTTCCCTTCGAATGCCCGGAAATGCGCTTGCATGGCCTCAGGGAGCGGGGCGCCGGGAACCAGCATCGGACCGGTGAGCGGGCGCTTGTGGCGCAAGGCGTTCTCCACCAGAACGCGGATGGATTCGGGCGATGTCAGGAACTGGAGGAAGTCGATGGACAACTTGGTCTGGGCATCGGATTTGCGGACCACCGACAGCATGACACCGGCTCCGCCGACACCGCGGAAGGCTGGAATATCGAATGCCGAACGGGTAAGGGGCGGAACCGCGAAGACTCCCCCCGGAAACCGTGCCGAG
>CAZYBA010000178.1:0-451 GCA_964646105.1 uncultured Armatimonadia bacterium | reverse complement strand
ATCATCCATATCGCGCAGGAGCTGGCCGATCGCGGCGCTGGTGTCGAGATAAACTCCGGCATGCCCGGAAAGGAAGAGATGGTAGGCGTTCTGCTGGGACGTCCCGTGGAATCCGCGTTGCCACAGCGTTGAGAATTCGCGAATCCGTTCGTACATCTCCGCAAAACGAGGGCTGTCGAATCGCAGGGCACCGCTGCGCACCAGGTTCGCGTTCCGTTCAGGGTTCATCACCACCAGCGAGTCGTTGAACGGGTCGTTCAGGTTCAGGCGGAATCGTCCGTTGCGAACCGGATCGTAGTCCCAGTCGCCCGGGCGGGCCATCACCTGCGGAAGGTAGGGACGCAGGTAGGCGTCGCTGAAGAACCGCGAGATCCAACCCACCGCGCCCCCCCAGTAGCTGTCGGCGTTCCCGGGCACCGCGAACGGAACCAATGCCGCCTTGCGCAGGCGC
>CAZYBA010000177.1:6520-6850 GCA_964646105.1 uncultured Armatimonadia bacterium | reverse complement strand
CGACACGGGCCAGGACCTTGCGGGGCGCCGGTTCACCGACCGGACGAGTATCCACCGTGCGCGAGACCGCACCTGTGCGCGACGGAAGAGGCGGCAGTCCCCGGACCGTGCCACGGGTGGTTTGGCGCGATGGTTTTGGCGATGCCGGCTGCTTCGGAGACGGCATGGGCGGAGGGGCAGCGACAATCGGGTTGCCCGTGTTGACGGGGATTTCCAACGAGCCATCGCCCTGCGCGAAAGCCGATGCCGAAGGCAACAGCGCCACCGCCAACGCGATCCACGAAATTTGCCGGTTCACGGTGGTCATTATCGGCATCGTGGCTGTTTGAC
>CAZYBA010000177.1:2740-6510 GCA_964646105.1 uncultured Armatimonadia bacterium | reverse complement strand
GCAAGGTCCAATCGGTACCGCAATTGAGGGATTACGACCGATTTCCGAATTTGTAGTACGGGGCGGGATTGTATACTCAACCCGTGCAGCGTCGAACAATGATCGGTGGGGCAAGCGGCCTGTTGGCCGCGCTTGCCATGCGCGCGGCTCCGGGCACCCGGCGGCGCGATCCGTCCCGTGATCCGCTGGCAGTTCCCGAGCCGGAACGCGAATTCAGGGGAGCCTGGGTGGCCACGGTAGGCAACATCGACTGGCCCAGCGAGCGCGGACTGCCCAAAGAGCGGCAACAGGAAGAACTCGTCGCCCTTTTCGATAGGCTGAAGGCGGCACGATTCAACGCGGTCGTCTTTCAGGTGCGTCCCGCATGCGATGCGCTCTACTTGTCGGAAAAAGAACCTTGGTCGGAATTCCTGACCGGAACCATGGGCAAATCCCCGGGCTGGGATCCGCTCGAAACCGCAGTCAAGGAAGCCCACAAACGAGGGATGGAACTCCACGCGTGGTTCAATCCGTTCCGCGCGCTGCCACCGATCGCGAAGTCGCCCGTCTCCGACAGGCACATTGCCCGCATCAAGCCCGAATGGGTTCGTCGTTACGGAAGCCTGCATTGGCTGGATCCCAGTGAACCCGGGGTCGGACAACATACGCTTGATGTCATTCTCGATGTGGTCCGCCGTTATGGGATCGATGGCGTCCATATTGACGACTATTTCTATCCGTACCGCGTAAAGGATTCGGCGACCGGGGAACCGTTGTCGTTCCCCGACGACGGCAACTGGAAACGCTACAAGGAAGCGGGCGGGGATCTCAACCGCGACGACTGGCGGCGCAGCCATGTGGACGCGTTTGTGGAACGACTTTACGCAGAAGTCAAGGCCGTCCGCCGCGAGGTGAAAGTGGGCGTCAGCCCGTTCGGGATTTGGCGTCCAGGCAATCCGGCCCAAATAAAAGGTCTTGACGCATTCACGGAGATATATGCCGACAGTCGCCGATGGTTCCGCGAGGGTTGGCTTGACTATCTGGCGCCTCAGCTTTACTGGCGCGTCGACCAACCGGGTCAGAGTTTTCCGGTCCTCCTGCAATGGTGGGCGTCCCAGAACGGAGCAAACCGACATCTTTTTCCCGGGCTGTACGCATCCAAGCACGCGCCGGTCGAGATCGAGTACCAGACCCGGATCACGCGGGGAACCCAGGGGGCAGGAGGGAACATCCACTTCAGCAGCAAGCCCCTGATGTCGGGATCTGTCGACGACAAGTCCTCCCTGATTGGACATCTGGCGTCAACGGTCTATGCGCAACCGGCCCTGGTTCCGTCCACGCCGTGGCTTTCCGACAGCAACGCGCCGGCTTCTCTACCCGTACAACGCGATGGGGAAACGGTGCTGTGGAACTCCCATTCCAACCACCGCTGGGTGCTTGCGCAGTGGTTTGCGAAGGACCGTTGGTGGCAATCGATCCAACCGGCGTCCAAAGGCAGGTGGGCCATCCCCAAGGATGCGGTCCGGGTCGCGGTGTCGGCCGTCGATCCGCTGGGACGAACCTCCGACCCGGTCGACCCGCTCCGGTGAACGATCCCATCGCGTACGTTTCGGATTTCAGCGAACCCGCCGACTGGATCGACGCAGCGACAATGCTGGCGCTACCCGGCGATTCCCCTCGCGCGCTCGTCGGACCGGTGCCGGTCCACGATGGATTGCGCGATCTTGCGAACGCCGCGGGTTGTTCGGTTGCGATTGTCGAACGAATCGAGGCGTTGGAACCAACGCATTGGACGGTGGTGGCGTCCGGCTATGCCGAGGGCCTGCCGGGCTCCGGGACATTCGACCGAGACTGCATCCGCCGGTGGACGTCACGTATTTTTGTGGTCGGCGGGATTGCCAATTTCTGCAACATCGGGATCTTCCCGATCCATCCGCGATTGTCCGATCTGCACCCGGAACGTTTCGGACCCGGCGAGGATCCACGGTGGCTGGATGCGTCCGCATGGAATACCCTGCTGGCCTCAGGCGAGGGGATCATCTGGCTGCCGCGCGACATCTGCCTTTGGCGTTACGACGCCACGGGAATGCTGCCCTTGGTCGAAAATTCGCTCGCACGGTGGCTGCTCGAGCATGCGGGACCCAACGGGTCGTCGTTGAGCGACATAGTCCTCATGTCGTCGACCCCGGCGTTTTGTTTGGCGGAGATGCCGGATCCGATGCCGTGGCTGCGACTGTTCCGCACCGAGTTGCTCACAATACGAAACAATTCCGAGCGACAACGTATTGTTTCCAGAGATCAACAACCCCCCAATGCGTATGCGGTGGTCGCCATCGACGGAACCGCGCTGAGCAAGACACTTACCCACCGTCTCCGCTCTGTCCGACCTGGTGCCGATTCATGAAAGTTCTCGGCTTCGATCCCGGCACGGCGACCACCGGATTTGGCTTGGTGCGCAGTGTCGCGGGAAAATTGGAGCCCATCGATGCCGGGGTGCTCTTGACCACACCGGACATGGCGATCGAGCAACGGTTGCTTTCGATTCATGCGGACGTTCATACGTTGCTGGATCGGCACCAACCCGACGCCGTCGCGATCGAACGGTTGTTCTTCGACCGAAACGTGACCAACGCTCTGTCGGTCGGGAGAGCTATCGGAGTAATCCTGCTGGCGGTGGCGGAATCGGGTCTCGGAGTGGTCGAGTACACTCCCATGCAGGTGAAGACCGCGGTCACCGGGTATGGAGGCGCCGACAAGGCGCAGGTGCAGGCAATGGTGGTGCGCCTGCTGGGCTTGCAGGAAACCCCGAAGCCGGACGATGCGGCGGACGCGTTGGCGGTGGCGATCTGTCATGCCCACTCGCATCGCCTGCGCGAGGCCGGAGTGACCCGATCCCGCGGACACCGGAGGGGCTGACCCCGAGCCCTGAATGTTGGTTGGGTAGCATCAGGCGGTTTTTGGGCCGGCTTCGACACGTGGTTTTCGGTCACGTGCCCGTCCGCATTGACCGCCGAGACCACGTTCCACCGTCCTTGACGATGTACGGACGGTGGAACTGCAGTCAGAATGCAATCCGGCGATTAGTCGCAAGCCCAGGCGCTGTTGAGAAAATTGCGAGTCGCGGACGGGTCGCAGAACGTATTGTCGAATTGGCCGGCGCTCACCAGATACTTGGCATGTCCGTCGGCGAACACAAAACTTCCGCCGCGCGAATGCCACTTCCGGTAATAGTCTGGGAAATAGCCGTAGCGACGTCCGCCCGGGTCCAGCTCGCCGCCGAACCACGGCAGCATCTCGTCGCGAAGAAGGCGGGTTTCGGCCGGACGTTCGAACTGGGCGTCGACAATCGCTCCGGTCGGCAGGCACCAATCGTTGGCGAGCGAGCACACGACATTGTTCTGCATCGAAAAGCCGTCGATGACAGAAAACGCCCCCCGGGTGAAGCGGTAGGACGATCCGTAGCAGTCGCGGTAGGAACGGGACTTCGAGCCGAGGTCGGAGCACCCCCCGTACTCGATCGTGCTGGGATTCGACTGCGGAACCGGTCCGCCTGCATCGACCGGACAGCGGAACAGGTCGGGACTCTTGACGTACGGCTGGAGAAGCACCTCGATTCCTTTGTGCCCGTCGATATCCGCGGCCGGTTGGGTGTTGTAAGCGTGGAAAATCGGGAATGCCTCGTCGTAATCCTGGACGTACATCCGGACTGCCAGGCCGATCTGCCGCATGTTGGAGAGACAGGCCGCCTCCCTTCCCTTTTCCCGGGCCTGGGCGAATACCGGGAATAGAAT